>JAEWHU010000084.1 GCA_023387635.1 Bacillota bacterium | reverse complement strand
CTCCTATGTAACGCAGAACATCTCCTTTAGTGCTATTATCTAGCTTTGTACTGATATTCACATCTTTAAAGGCTACATGTAATTTATCATAGTAAGATATAGAAAGAAAATATAATATGAAAGTTAGTACTAGTGCCCCAATAATTTTATTTCTCAATGTCTATCATCCCGTTTTTATACTTATTCTAAGTTTATTTTAATTTGACCATATTATGCCTAGAATGTGAGGATTGTAATGTATTTTGTGCAAGCTTTTTAAAGTTTAAGTTACAAACAATGATTTCTTTCTAATAAAAATGATTTAATTGCATCTTCTATAATCTCTTTCGGAAAATTAACATATTCTAATAACCGTATTGCATTTTTTGAAGTTGTTATCCCTTCATGTATTTTATAATCAAAAACAATATCATTTTCCATAATTTTCTCACAAAAATGGAAATTTTCATATATTCCATTTAAAATCTTAGTTAGTTCAATATCATGTGAAGCAACAATTGCAATACAATTCTTATTGCTTAAATACTTCAATATAGCTGCAGAAGCTGCAATTCTTTCTTCCGTATTAGTTCCTCGTAAAATCTCATCAATTGTACATATCACTAATCGTTCATCACTTAAATTTTGTATGATTCGATTTAAATACTTGATTTCTTTAATATAATAGCTTTCCCCTGCCATTAAATCATCACGTACAGCCATTGAAGTAATGATACTTGCATATGGTAAAGTCATCTGTTTAGCCATACATGTATTTATACTTTGTGCAAGAATTGTATTTATTGATACTGCTTTTATAAATGTCGATTTCCCTGATGCATTTGAACCAGTAATAATGCAGTTTCTTTCTATATCTACTGTATTACAAACAGGCTCGTCAATAAGCGGGTGATATATTTCATGTATATGTAATGCTTGGTCTTCACAAAACGTAGGAGTACAATATAAAGGTAGGCTTTCACGAAACGAAGCAATGGATATTGCCATATCAATCTCACCAATTGTTTTAAATAATTCAATAAACTCACTTTGCTTACCCTTTAAACCCCGCATAATATGGTCATATTTTACAAAATCTATTAATGTAGCACCGATTAAATAATCATATATAAGCGCTTCAATACTTCCTGATAAATTTGCGTCTCTACTTCTTTGCATTTTACCAATCATATGGTTTAATTTATTAAATTGATTTACTTCTTTCTTTAAGTCTTGAAATTCATTTTCATATAGGAACTTATTAGTATCAGTAATTTTACTTCCTACTTTTACCAATCCTATGATACAATTAAGAGTATCCAAAAAGACATCATACTTTATTTTATTCATGGCGTAAATCACCATATTAATGAGAAAGATACAAATGGGAACAAAAATATATTTCGTATTCTGCAACACAATTACAGGTAGAAATGATAATATTAACAATAGTTGCATTATTCTATATATCCATATACCTGGTATCCTAAATGCATCCAAATTATTCATAAATAATGGCAAATAATAACTACCTGCATCTTTTCCGATACTTGACAATAATAGCTGAATTCCTTCTCTTTCTATCTCATTTTGTTCAAAAAAGCAAATTTTCCTTTCAAGTAGATCTCTATACGAATTACTTTTTTTCAACCTATGGAGTGTAGAATATAATAGTTGTTCGCCGACAAAAGAATTACAATTATTTATACGGCAAAATACTTTGTCCATTTCTAAATCATTCCATGTCACATCATCTATCTTTTCATCATTTGATATTGAATCTACAAGTTCACTCCAATAATAACTCACTTTTTCCCCATCGAAACTGTTCTTTGTCGGCTTTTTACCATATTGACTTTTAATCGATTCTCTAAGTCTTTTTATTTTAGCTTTATATTCATACAGAAATAGCAAGTTGATAAAAAGAAATAAAATTAATATAATTAATAATGTTTGCATATTTACGCCTCCTTCAATTAAAGCTCAATCGCGATAAATGGAATACTCATTTCTTTATCAGTAAGACCTGCATGATTGGACTTAAATTGACTTGATAAAGGACTTTGTACAATTCCTTTGTCAGATATGGCAATGGCTACATAATCACCAATAAAATCTTCCACTTTTTCATGTAATATACCATCTCCAAATAGTTGATTTTCTATCAACTCATCTTTAGATAATAAAATAAATTCATTACCAAATAACACTAGAAACTCAGTTTTAAAATCAGCTAAGAATTCTTTTTTTATATGAAAACTAGTTGCTCTAGTTTCGATAGAAACAGGTCGTTTTAACATAGATTCTAGCTTAGGATAATCAGTTAGAACATAGTGTTCTAGGTGACAGTGTCCATGATCAGCAGTTACTATTACTAGGGTATCTGTAAGGTGCCCACACATTGCTTCTACTTTACTATTAATATCTTTAATAACCTTTGTCACACTTTTATGATAACAGCCTTCATCATGCATCATGGAATCTGGTTCATGCCAATAGCTATAGATGTATTTTTTGTCAGGAGCCATGCAAAGTCGTTCAATTTCTTGATATAATGTCTCATGAGTATCAACGTAATGTGTACCAAATCTTGAAACACTATATGCTTTTGCATTCTTTGTTTCCCTTATTTTTTCATACACAGTTTTATATGGTAGATAGTGATTGGCTACATGATAATCTGCTACCCATTCATTTGTCCCTTTTTCTACATTGGTAAACGCGTTCACTATTTTATCCAATTCTGAAAAATAAAGGCTCCAACCAAGCCATCCATGCTCTGCTGGAGTCAGTCCACTTTCTATTGATGTTGTTGCAGCTGTAGTCGTTGGTGGAAATACGGAAGAAAACTCTGTAATCATATGCTGCCTTAAGAAACTTTGTTCAGGCAAATGATAATTTAGAGCATCTACTCCCATTCCATCAAATAACATTACTACTACATTTTTAAAGTTCTTTTTTAATAATAAATCCATATATGGTAGAGTGGAATGATTATATTCCGCACCATAATGACTTAATATAGAGCATGTTAGATTTACTAAACTGTTCTTATAATCTGGATATTGAATCATATATTACACCCATTGCATATCGCAGACTTGTCTGCAATACTGCCACAAATATCAAGGAGTGACAGGAAACTTCGTGGCAACCTTTCTAAATTTATATTTTATTTCACTCTATTCCTCATTTCTGTACTGCTTTTTATGTATTTTAAGTTGTGGGTGCAGTGCGGATACAAACTTGATTTCTATTCATTTACTGTATAAAAACCAGTGTATGCATCAAGTTCTTTCACCGTAAATATATTTGTTATGCGCCAGAAGTCCCCGAATTGTTGAATGGTTAGCACTGCATTATAATCACCAAAAGGTCCAGCGGATGTCATGGCAGAAAAGAGCATCTCTACCTCATACTTTTTTGGAGTAATCTCTTTTACACTAATAATCTCATAACTATTTATCCAAGGACTGGATATACCAGTTACCCAATTCGGAGCAGTTTCCTTTAATTTTTCTTCATATTTTACCTTTAATTTATTACTCATAACAACATATTGCAGTGCGGCACTACGTTT
The DNA here is from genome assembly GCA_023387635.1 of Bacillota bacterium. Classification (GTDB taxonomy): domain Bacteria; phylum Bacillota; class Clostridia; order Lachnospirales; family Lachnospiraceae; genus Anaerocolumna. The sequence continues at coordinate 22,349 of JAEWHU010000084.1, read as the reverse complement.
TTTAAGTCCCAAAGCCCATACATCAGCAGCTTTTAAGGGAGTGCTTACCCCAACTTCTTTCATTGCCTCTTTTAACAATCTACTCTGTATCTCATTATTATCAATTTGTTCCATCACGCTAAAGACAGTAATGTATTTTAAATCAAAGACATAACCAAATACATTAAGTATAATTAATACCAGAATACTAATACCTACCCCAACACCAATAAGCCATTTGGCCTTTTTATATATTACAATTTTCATATCTACTCCGTAATGAATCATTATTATAAAGTATATGAAAGGGTACTATTATTAAGAAAGTAAAACCAATTTTATTACATAAAATTATTAATCAATGGTTCGTCAATGAATTAATACTTTGTGATATATATTATTAAAATTAAGTCTATTTTAACTCAATATCAATATACTCTTGTATTATCTTTTTAGGATAAGCGGTCGCATTCGCTACTGCACCTTCCATATATGGAAGAGATATATTAGCTGTTTTTAGAAGTTCAGTATAACTTAAGCTACCACCAGCCTCACAAAGTGCCATATAATCCTTCCAACCTAACTCTTTATCCTCGTTAATCTTTTTCATGAACTCCATTGCTCCCATAGAGGAAAGCGCATAACTAATTACATACTTAGGGAACATATTAATTGCCATGTTTGAGTATAAATCACATCCTGCTTCTATGTATTCTGCGAATTCACTATTATCTAATTCTGGATCATATAGTTTCTTTATTCTATTATATTCTAATGCTCTATCTTTCGTTGAAGCATCAGGATTCATATATAAGTAATTTTCAAACTCATTTAATGAACTATATTTACCTATTTCTATTAATATTTCACATAGATGAGAAAATTTAAATTTGTCTGCATCCTTACCAAAGAATTTTTCTGCATATGGATAAGAAAACTGCTCCATTGCTTTTGATGGTACTTCTACAATATCATTACCACCATAGTAATAATCGCTAAGTGTATGCTTTAACATGGAAAGATATCCTTGATAAGCATGACCAACCTCGTGGGTTAAAACTGCAACATCCCACGCAGTTCTATTAAAATTAGCAAATATAAAAGGAATTTTATATTTATCTAAATTCGTACTAAATCCCATATTAGCAATTTTTTTAGAAGAAGCCTCCACATCCATTAATTCATGCTTTAACATAAAATCAAAGAATTCACCTGATTCTTTTGATAAATCATGATACATTTCCTTGGCAGCACTTAATAGATAAGTTGAATCACCAGAGGGTTCTGGATTACCATCCGGAAATACAATGCTATAATCATAGGAAGCCATTTTAGGAATTCCAATCCGTTTGGCTTGAGCCTTATGTATTTCGGAATAGAAAGGTACTAAATCTTTTTTAACTTCTTCACAAAAAGCATTCAGTTCTTTTTCACCATACCCTTTTCTGCCCTTTTCTAAATTCATATAATCAAGATAACTATCAAATCCATTTGCCTTAGCAATCTCTACACGTACCTTAACTAATTTGTTTAATATATCTTCAAATTCATCTCTATGTTCCATATGTACTTTATAAAATGTGATTTTCGCATTCTTTCTTACTTCTCTATTTGTACTATCATAATATTTGTTAAGTTCAGATTCACTTAACACTTCTCCATTAAATTCATATTTCATACTTGTTTTTAATTGTTGATATTGTATGATTAGCATTTGTTCTTGAACCATAAGTTCTTTACCTTTACCGTGAACTTTTAAATCAATACGTACTTTATCAAGATATGCTTCACCGAATTCATTATCAATATCTTTTGAAAAAGGCGATTCTAACAAGGCGACGTTTAATTCATTGTAATTAGTTAATGTAATACCTTCCGTTACTTTTTGAACTTCATTTACATAATACTCATCTGTAGGATCTTGAAAGTTTCTTATAAAAGAAAGATTTTCTGCTAATGAAATATCTTCTTTCAAAGCTTCGATATTAAACATAGCGTCTCTAATTTCCCCGTAATTTGTTGCATTTTTAACTTTTGTAGTAATGTTCTCAATTTCCTTTTGAACCTCTATAAAATCTGGACATTCATAAACTAAATCGCTAAATACGTAGTTTTCTTTCATCTTTAATCTCCTTATTTGCTATTTAAATGCACACTAAAATAATTTTTATCTTAATCATAAATAATTTATTAAAAAGCAGTTCAATTTGAACTGCTTTTTAATAAGTATACATAGCCTATTACTGTTATTATTTTTTTACTACTTATTATATTACTACTTATTTCGTAACTATTCTTTCTGTTATGGTTACTTTTATCATATCTCCAGGTTGTTTATTAATTTTAGCTCTGATGTCTTTCCTTATACCAATTATATGACAAGGTGTCTTCATTTTTACTAGACTACCATCATAAGGCTCTCCATCAAAAGTAGCATGTACAGGTACTCTACCTTTCCCAAACTCTGCCTTTACATCAAACGGAATCTCTATATATGCACCATCGATATCAGGTACTTTTTTAATTTCTGCTTCAAATTCATATAATTTACTCAATATTTTATGACCTCCATAACATAATTACTATATTGCTATTTTTTGAATACTTGTACGTAAGTATTCCACGTTATCCTAAGATGGCCGATGGCAAATATAATACCAAAGATTCCAAGCCATATACAGTTACCCCATAAAGATGCAAATTCAAATATGCAAACTGGTATTACAGCAAGTGGAATTGGTATTCCCAAAAAGGGCATTAACGTATATTTTATTTCTCTACCTTTTATTACGTAACGTATCCATAGCATTAAGTATATGATAATACCTATTATCATAAGGTAAAACCAAACATTACTATTGGATAAAAGAAAAAATTCCTTAGAAATGATTAAAGATGTTAAACATCCAATTTGTCCAACTCTTTCAAGTATAGTATATACTTTATTGGTATCAATTATTTCAATGGCATCTATAGGTGGAAAATATTTAGAAAATACTATACTTGGTAAAATCATAATAACTGCTATTACTAAACCAACCCAAGAAAAACCCATGTTTATTTTCTCCTTAATCTAGATGACATATTTCTATTATGTAAAATGTCTAACTTAATCATAATTACAGTGAAACAGTACATATCCAAGTTTATGATTACTTAGTTTTCTACATAAAATAACCAACTTTTAAATAATAATCAGGGTACTATTTTAAATATTGAAAATTTGTGAATAAAGCTCAAATCCATCAGACATTTTTATTGATTCTTCATATTCTATTTCATGTACTTTATATATTTTTTTCCAAAAATTAATAGCTATATTATTATTTGCTAATTGTTCTATTTCATATTTTCCTTTATTTTCGTCAAATAATTTTTTTATAGCTATAGCACTAATTCCCTTTCTTCTAAAACTTTTTAATATGAAAAATTCATTCACAACAAAATCTATACCTTTGGAAACATATTTTCCTGTATTCACAAAAATAAAGCCTACAATCTCATCCTCTAAAAATATAAAAAAGGGTTTTAATTCGTCTTTGGTAATATATAACTCTAATCCTTCATATTGAAACTTTCCATTTATATCGATTTTTAAATCATCTGCAAATTCAGACAAATCATGTAAGTATAAAGACAGTAGATTTTCTAATATATGCTTTTTTTCTGAGCTAACTGGAATTATTTTCACACTTTCATTTAAATACATTTCTATATTTCCCCTCTTCTGTGTATTATTTATTTTTCAAAATGATGCTTTCATGCTAATAACCTAATCGTTTTACTTAATTCATAATATATTATTACATATTATACCAATAGTCAACTCTTATGTTTGTAATTCAATATTAAAAAAGGCAGAATCTAGTCATTGAAAAACTAAAATTCTGCCTTTTATTTTGTAGTTTAAATTAAATTTTCGGTTTTAGTATTATTCTAATGAAACCTATATTAATCACATTTAATTATTTGAGCATTTAGCTATATCAATTGCTAATACAATCATTAAAGCATAAATGGAATCCTCTGGATTAACTACATCAATCTCATAAGTATCAGCTAAATTAAATACTTGTTTACTCGCATACATAATAGGAGCGTTGCTAGAGTCTACGACTGTATAATCCCATTCTAAGTAATTGCCTTCTATACTCCAACCTTTACAATTGAGATGAAATTTAGGTTTTAAAAAAGTTAACTCCTTTTTTATTTCGCCTACATACCTATCACCTATATATAAAGTAAATTTAGGAAGAAATGTAATTACTTCCTCTTTTATAGTGCCAATATGTTCTCCACTAAGATTATAGATGTTAAGTTTATGTCCCCATGATAATTGACCTTTTACAATATAAACAATATCCCCATTTTCATCATAAATATCATAGCTATCAAACCATGAAAAAATTCTTTGCTTAAATAATAACTTCATACCCAATCTCCAATCATATATATTGTTATTTAACTAGTACCATTCTTCCCATATAGCCAGTCCTTCACATTTGTAGTACTTTCTAGATAACGTATCACCTCTTCTATCAACTCTTTTTTTAGCTCTTCAGATTTTTTACTTAATTCCTTATCTATATTTTTAAGATACATATAACGAATGCTTGTCGCCTGTTGTATCTGAGCTTCTTTTCCTACTAATTTAGGTATTTCCCATACTTCACCTAAACGAGTCATTTTCATCTTATTAGAGTTTAATGTAGCCCCATCTGCAAGTTTTTCTCTAATAACATGATTATTTATGATAGCATTATTTCTTTCTTCTATTTCTCCCACTGTAGCTTTGTTTTTTCTTTCGTACTGTGTTTCTTTCCGTAATTCTTCTTTGAATAATCTTTCTTGCAATAGTTCTCTATTAATAATCTCTTTTTCACTATCACATATTAATTCAAAATCACAATCAAATTCTCCATCTGTTGTTAATGTTAGTTCATCTAGCATATATTCACAATGAATAATTCTTGAACTTTTATCTTCTGGTATAATAATCGCTTGCTTTAATAGTATCTTACCTTCCTCTTGACATAAAATTTTAAGAATTGGCGAAGAATTAATTGATATTAAATACTCAAAAGTTTGTATTGTATCTTTTTTGTACTTTTTATTGCTTAAAAACCATACATCTATAATATTGTTTTCTTTAAAAAATTGATGTTTCTCTTCCCAATCAGCTAAAAACATGTCATAACTAATATACTCCAAATTTAACATTATATTCATGTCTTTCTCTTCTAAAAAAAAGCTATACTGATTCGGAAACTCTGAATTAATACCTTCATTTTTATAAATCATGTCTACGCTGGTTTCAATTAAAATACCTCCGTGAAATTTATCACTTAGTTTTTTATTAAGCGTAATCTTAGCATGGGGAAAACTCTTTTTAGCTAATTGATAGAGAAGTCTCCTTGCATTCAGGTAATTTTTTCCACCTTTTACACTTCTGGCAACACATTGTGTATTTTCATGGTGCTTAAAAAAAGGTTCCATTATAGGCCCTGCACAAAGTATTAGATATTCCCCACAATCGGGGCAAATAAAAGCATTTTTTTGGCTTTCTTTTCGCATCTTAAGCCTATACTCTTCATAATACCTTCCGTTGGCATCTTTTAACTCATAGGCACACCATAATTCACCTTTATAATAGGCACTCTCCATTGTGACCATTTTTCTTTCTCCTAAAACATTCCTAAATTATCTCTTAAGCATAATTTATACGATTAAGAGCAAGTAAAATAGATGGAAATATTGTTATGTAAATACTAAAACTTTTCATTTCAATGTATGAAACCTTACTTTTGAAATTATTCTAATAATAGTTAGCCTTTTTATATGGATAATGTAAATATATTTTAAATATGCTAAACTCTTATTTCTTATATTTTAACTAATATTATCCAAATAAGCAACAATGAAATGACAATATATTATAATAAAATAAAATATTACAAATTTTGTTTCGTATATTTGTTACAAACGTTAGTATTTACCACCTAAATTACTATCAAATATTTTTAAAATAAAGCTAAGCTTTTAAGAAAACTATGCCTTTAAATAAAGCTAAGCCTTTAAATAGGCTATTATATTTTAAAGGGCTAAGCCATTTCAAGCTTAACCCCTAATTATAATCAGCAACAAAATTGCCATTAGTCTTTAATACTTTCTTCTACTAAAACCCAACAACTTGTACTTTTCTTGGTACGTTTGGTTCATCTCCAATTCTTCCAAGCTTGTTTAGGGAGCTAATCTCTACCATATCTTCACTAGATATCTCGAAATCAAATACTTCACTATTATTCTTAATACGCGCTGGATTTGTAGACTTTGGAATAGGTATCACTCCATTTTGTAATACAAATCGAATACAGATTTGAGCAACCGATTTATTGTATTTACCGGCCATACGAATTAATATATCGTTTTCAAAAGCTCCACCTTGTAATAAAGGACTCCAACCTTCTAATATAATTCCATGTTCTTTTGAATATTTTCTAAGTTCATCTTCCGTACATTGTGGATTAAACTGAACTTGATTTATGGCAGGGGTAATTTCACAATTATTACGTAGTATTTCTAGATGCTCTATCATGAAATTACTAACACCAATAGCACGTACTTTACCATCTTTATAAAGTTTTTCAAATGCTTTGTATGTTTCTACTATATCATCTTTGTATCTATCTTTATGTTCTTCGATTACTGGCCAATGAATTAAATAAAGATCTAAATAATCTAATTCAAGGCGATTTAATGATTCTTCAAAGGATTTCAAAACATTATTGTATCCATGATGAACGTTAGGTAGTTTACTCGTAACAAATATTTCTTCTCTTGGAATACCACAATTTCTAATACCTTTTCCAACTCCAACCTCATTCTCATATGCAGCTGCTGTATCAATATGACGATATCCTAAAGATATGGCACTTTTTACTGCATCTTCTGCTACATTATTCATCATCTTCCAAGTACCAAACCCTATGCAAGGGATGTTTACCCCATTGTTTAATTTAATTGTTGAACCTACGTTGTTTAAATTTGATTTCATTTGTGCCTCCTAATTATAGTCCTATATTTTATTATTACAACTTTAATAAATGTTATGTAGAATTATATTTCTTACATGTTATTTGTCTATTATTCTATCTTCATAAATCTTTTCAATTATTTCTATTCCTCATATAATAAAACATATATTGTTGTACAATTCCAGCATAACCATCATATTTCTTTATATCAAACTTATTGTCATATATTTCATTGAGAATACGCTTAATCCATGTATCAATAGGAAATGCATCTATATGATGTAATCCATATAATGAAGCACAATTTGCTACCTTTATACCTACACCATGTAACGTTAAAAGTGCTTCGACTGCTTCCTTATGTCCCATATTTTTAAGAGCATTCAAGTCTATGTCACCATTTGCAACAGCCCTAGAAGTTCGAATGATATATTCGTCTCGGTAACCAAGCCCTGTTTTTCTTAAATCTTCATTACTTGCATTTGCTAGTTTCTCTGGTGACGGGAAAGAATAATAGATTATATCACTCCCTGGTACATAAATCTCTTCGCCATACATTTTACTTAATTTTTCTATACTGCTTTTTATCGCTGGTATATTCTTATTTTGTGATATTATAAAGCTTATTAATGCTTCAAAAGGTTCCTGTTTAAGAATGCGTAACCCATAACCATACTCAGAAGCGTTTCTTAAGAACTCATCTTCCTCTGTTTGTAGCTTTGTTACTATTGATTTATAATCATATTCTAGATCAAAATAATCCAACCATATATTATTAAAATCATCTTCAGTACAATCAAAATCTACTATATTTTCTTCTATTTGAGTAAGTTTTAAGAATTTTCCATAGGATACTATTCCATAACTTTTTTCATCCAAGGGATTCATTCGAAAACATTGACCTGATTCAGCAATATGTTTTAAGTTAAAATTCTCATATTGTTTTATCATAATTACACCCATTTCAACTGCCACACATAAAAAAGTGTGAAAAATCACATCTTGGCAACCTTTCTAATTTATATTTTCTTTCACACTTGGCTCCAATCTGCGTGCTCTGCACGCATTCAAATAAGGGTTTGCCTCCGTTTGATATGCAATGACACTTTGCATGTCACTTGCTATACATAATTCTATTATAACTTGATTTCCCCCACTTGTCAGCAATAAACTAGAAAAAGGGACTTTTGAAACATAGTTTTTTCAACTATGCTACAAAATCCCTTATATTACTGGAACATGCTATTCCATTCTAAAATCTATGTTTACCTCATATTGTAAATCATCTATAAAATTAGCTTCTCTTTCTTGGTATTTATACCAAATACTAGACTTTTTATAACTTGTTAAGCGATATAGGTTAAGGTAATCTATTTTATTTTCCTTTAAAATCTCAGTAAAATTCTTTATTATCCTCTCCCTAATATATAGATTACAATAATCTTCAATCTCAGCGGTTACTTCTCCCTTAGCAGTTGATGTCTTATGTTCATAATACATCTCTTTTGTAGGGACATCGTTACTTAGCACAATTCCTTTTTCAATACTTGCACCACCGTCTATAGATAGAACTATATAGGGTTTTCCATCCCTCCATTCATAATCTAATTTTCTTCCTAAATTATTAATAACAATAACATATTCATCATTATCAGTTTTATTATCTTTAATAAAAAGACGTTTGTTCTTACCGTATCCATTAGAAAGTTCCAAATAATCTCCAACTTCCTCACTTACTTCATATACTAACTTAAAATCTAAAAATATACCTAATCCACTACTTTCTAATCTTTGATCCATGGTCCTAATGATTGGGACACGAACCACTTCATTCTCATTATTCATTCCTCTTACTAGATCTCCGATTGTAACTTCTTCTTTATCCGTATTAGATAAATTAATTCTATATAATCTATCTAAATATTCTCCAACACCACCTTCTACTACTTCGTTTAAGTCAATTATATCCTTAGCATCATTACTAGACAAAAAAACCAAAACATTTTTACCTATTTCATACTTGTTTTGAACATATTGATTTAACTCTGTAAACGCCTCTTTATTCATTGCTAATTCATGCCCAATAATAATTGCTTTCAAATGGCTAAAATCCAATCTTTTATTATGTCTTAAGTGATATTCTTCCTCAACTCGTGAGAAGTTAATATCACTTAGACTTATGACTAAATTTTCAGGGTCAGTAATGCCTCGCCCCGTCAATTGTTTGAGATCAGGTAGTACGTAATAGACATTGTACTTATCATCTACATAATCTATTCCAATAGCTTGTATAAAGTTTCTATCTTCTATTTCTGTTTTATCTGCACAACCTGTTAGAGTAAGTGCGGCTCCACATATAACAAATACCAGTATATTTCTTATAGTAGAGTTTTTATATACTACTTTTTTTAGTTTACCTATAAAAACTATAAATAACGGCATTAAGATGGACTGAGGCAAACCAATAAATTTCATATAAAAACTAAAATAATCATAAAACTCATCTGTTTCCATTGGAATTGATGCTGCTCCAAATATTAACAAAATAAATGGTATCAGTAAATAATTTTGTTTTGGAACTCGTAAAATGTGCTTACTAATTACCACTATATAATACAAAAATCCACTAACTAAAGTAAATATACTAAGTAGCCAAAGCCCAAGTATAACTGCATCCTGCCTTTGTAAAAATCCTCCAGGAATTCTTACTACTTGAATCATATAAACCATGGACCACAAGCTTCTTTTCGTTTGGCCTGGGCCGAGGATACCAAGAGATACAATAAAGAAAAGCAAATTCAATACACCAACAATAGCTATGGCTTGTCCGACAAAGACTGATAATCTTCTCTTTTTCTTAGCATCGCCGGCTCTATATTTAATATACGGAACAACAAATAAGAGTAGTTCAATAATACTAAAGGTTAAAAATACTTCATATCCTCCATACATAATGGTTTTTGTATCTTCAGATAGTATTGGCATCAAATTAGTGACATCAATATTTCTAAGTCCAATAAGAAGAAATACTAAGATAGGTACTAATACGATAAGGTATAGAATTTCTGAAATACGCGCTCTAGCCTCTATACCCTTTGAAGCACAATAAGCGGAAGTTACTAATAATAGCAAAATGATAATACGATTATCCGTATCTTCTAGTAACGTAACTTTAATTAAATCACCAAATAACTTACTAGCAAATACGCAACATGCAAATAATTTGATAATATATAAAATACCAATTACAGCGGTTAGTAAGCTCCCTACATTTTCTTTGGAATAACTTAAATAGTCACCTTTTATTTCTTTAGCAAAGGATAATATTATAAAAGCATAGATTAAGGCATATAAAGTACCTAATATAATAGCTATTCCACCATCTCTTCCTGTAGATACAAAAGCAATTCTTGGAATAATTATACTAGAAACACTAAACAAATCGAATACTAACATCCGTTTTAATTGTCTCAATGAAATTTTATTGTTGTTTGCGAACATAACGATTACCTTCCCATGATTAAATATTCTTAATCTTCTTTATTTCTTATTCTTCTTATTTTTAACTAACCTTGTACGTTGTTCTTTTCGTGAAAAGATTGGCCTATTTTTTAGCTCCTTTAGAGGGAAACGAATTAGTGAATCTTGCATATCACTACCACTATTTATTGCTGAAGCATCAAATGGCATTAAATATGGAACTCCAAAACTCTTTAATCCTGCTAAATGTATTAAAATAAGCATTAAACCAACAATAAAACCAAATAAACCCAAAAATGATGACAAGAAAATAACAATATATCTTATTAATCGAAATGCAGCGGCAAAAGCTTCATTGGGAACCGTAAAGGCTGTTATTGCTGTTAATGCAATTACTATTACAACAATTGGACTAACAATATTTGCACTTACAGCCGCATCACCAATGATTAAACCACCAACAATACCAAGAGTACTACCCATAGGTCCAGGTAACCTAATTCCTGCTTCTAATATTAACTGAAATGCAATTTCCATTATAATTATTTCAAATAAAACGGAAAAAGGTACCCCCTCTCTTGCCGCGGAAAAAGTTAATGCCATTGATGATGATAATAATTCAGGTTGGTAATTTATGACTGCAATATACAATCCAGGAAATGCCATGGTAAGAAATGCACCAAAATAACGTAGTAATCTTGTAAAAGATGCAACTTCCCATCTTTCATAATAATCATCGGATGCTTGAAAAAAAGAGTTTGCGGTAGCAGGTGCAATGATTGCCATGGGTGAATTATCCACTAATATGACTACTCTACCTTCTAGTAAGGCTGATGCAGCTTTGTCTGGACGTTCTGTGGCTTGAAACTCAGGAAATGGTGAGTAAATATTTTTTTCCATTAATTGTTCTAACATACCACTATCTAAAATTCCATCAATCATATATTCATTTATCCTGTTTTCAACTTCTTCCACAAGTTCAGGTTTAGCAATATCATCCATGTAAACAATTGCAATGTCTGTCTGGGTTCTAATTCCTACCTTACTGTTCTTAATTTTAAGATTAGAATCTTTAATTCTTCTTCTTAATAAGACTTTATTTGAAAATAATGTTTCGCCAAAGCCTTCTCTTGAACCTCTTACAGTAACTTCATTTTTAGTTTCAGGAACACCACGATTTGGAAAGCTTTTGATAGAAACACTTAAAGCTTTTTCAACACCCTCCATGAAAATCACTGTTTCTCCTGATAAAATTGATTGAACAGCGTCATTCATATTCGTATCTACAGACATATCTGCAGATTTAATTCCCTTTTCTTTAACATACTCAAACTTATCTTTTTCAGGTAATTCATCCATATTAAAAAGTAAATATCTTAGTATAGCATCATTCACCTGATCTATATTAATCATATTATCAACATAAAGTAAATAAATTGTAACTTTATGCTCTCCACCAATGGTGAATTTTCTACTTATAATATCATTAGAGTTTTTAAACAAATAATTTAATGTTTCTATATTTTCATTCAAATTTTTTGAAATGGGTTTGGTAATTTTGTTCTCTTTATTGTGAAATTTAGTCATATAAACCTCTTTCTGATTATTGATATACTTTTACAGAACAATATATTATTCCATTGTTTCCTATTGTTTTCATATTATATCCATATATGAAAGAAATATTTGTATTTTAGTAAAATATATGGAATAAAAAAAACTTTCTAAATTACACTTAAGTAATTTAGAAAGTCTATATAACATATCATATACTAAATATCTAGCTTTAACTGAATTTCTTCTTCAACTTCTAGCTTAAAGTCATTCATTTTTTCTGAATTAACCACAGGTAAATCTTCAAGAGACTGAATACCAAAGCTTCTTAAAAAATCTTCCGTTGTTCCAAACAAATGTGGTCTACCTGGCGCATCAAGACGTCCAACTTCACAAATTAAATTATATTCAATTAACTTATTAACTGAATGATCGCTTTTAACTCCTCGAATAGCTTCAATTTCTAATTTTGTGATTGGTTGTTTATATGCTACTATAGATAAGGTCTCTAATAATACATCCGTTAATACATGTTTTTTAGGAATGTGGGTAATTTTCGATATAGCATCATACATACTTGCTTTCGTGCACATTTGAAATGAACCCTCTAACTCAATAATTTGTATTCCTCTATCACTGGAATCATAACGATCCATCATATTTCTGATTATTTTGTTTGTTGTATCTACATCATGTTCAATGGCAGCTGCAATACGTTCCACTTCTACAGCTTCACCCATTGCAAATAAAATTGCTTCGATCATAGCTTCTAATTTTTTTAATTCCATACTTGGCTCCCACCACTCATTTATAGTTATTTTTTTAGATTATCTTCGTAATTAGCTTCGCTAAAAACTTTGGATTTACTTATAAGGTTAGATTAATACTACACTGTCATCAAAGTCAGTTATAATGTCACCTTCAAAAGTTATTAATATATCATCAAACAAATCTTCTTGTAGAATTGATACTTGTCCAATTTTCATTAATTCTAACACACCAAGAAATGTTACAATGACATCCATCTTCCCTGACGCGGAATTTAATAACTTTCTAAAACTAAAACACTTATGTATAAATCCATATTGCTGAATTTCACTTATTTTCTCCGATAAATTTACTTCTTCCCGTTCAATCTTTCCAAATTTACTACGTATTGGATCAATTTTATCTTCTTGCCTTTTTATGATAGACTGAAAAATTTGATGTAATTTAGCTAGCGTTAGACCACTAAGTAAACTTTTAGGATCAATAATTTCTTTATATTCTTCCACTTCTTTAGGTATGGTCATATCTTTATATACGAGTTTCGCAGCATCTAGTTCTTTATCTTTTAGTTCATAAGATATATATTTGTACATTTTATACTCTAATAATCTCTCAACAAGTTCTTGTCTTGGATCAACTTCATCTTCTGATTTTGTCTCATCTTTTGGTAATAGCATTTGTGATTTAATAAAAATTAAAGTTGCTGCCATAACTAAAAACTCACTCATGATGTCTAAGTCTTTTTCTTCCATCTCTTTAATATATTCAAGATATTGTTTGGTTATTAAGGCGATGGGTATATCATAAATATTAATTTTATTTTTATCTATTAGATGAAGTAATAAATCTAATGGTCCTTCAAATGCTTCCAATTTTACTGGTATACTCATATTTACCTCCCATAGTGCAGCTCTATTGTATCTCAGATAAGTTGAAGTGTTTTCTTTCTAATCACACCTATAAAATCTATAAGAATTGAGATATGATTACCACCCCAACTGTAGGTATCAATCGAAACATTACTAATAACAATAGCATCATTTTAAGCATATAATCATTGCGTATGATAGCAAAATATTTAGCTGGTGATTTACCTGCAATACAAAGTCCCATATCAAAAGTAGATATAGGAAATAAATTCACTATGAACATACAGATACTTGTACTTGCTGTATATACAGCAATGTGGTTTAAGAGAATTATATAGATAGGAGCAGTAGTATCATACATAAGGCTAGAATCCATTCCAAGCCCAAAACGGATAACGATGATACTTATAGCAAAAATCCCTAATAAACTTAAAAATCCAGTAATTCCAAGAATTAAGTTTGTCCTCTTATCTTTTATACGATACATATAGGGTTTAGAAAACCCTGCTACATTGGTAATACAAAGTAGCATACCAATTGGATCTATATAGTGATGAACTTTATAAATGTTATTTTTATTCTTTATATTTTTATCCTTGGATAATAAATTATACGTATATGCTTTCGGAAACTCATGTAATATCATAACTACCGCTGCCGCTATGAAAGAAGCGATAATTTTTATAATTTGTATTTTCATATAAACTAATATACCTCACCATTAAAATGTTTTAAATGTACTACCATTAATTCGGGATGATTATTTACTCTGATTTTAATTGTATGCATGCCAAGGCCCCTAGAAACCAACATGATTTTATTCATCATTTCAAATCTACCACTATCGTATTTGGGGAAAAATCTATACCTAGGAGACAACATACCTCCTATAAACGGAATTCTTATTAATCCACCATGAATATGACCTGATATTATTAGATCTGCACCCCAATTAACATAATCTTTAAAATATATTGGATTATGTGCAATTAATATATTATAACACTGTTCACTAGACTTTCCTATATTTTTTTTAAGATAATCCTTGGTAAATGGAATTAGCTTTCCTCTTTTATAGTACTGCCTATCAATATATAAACCAGTTATTCTAATCTTTTCATCGTCCATTGTTAATTCAAGACTTCGATTTTTTAGAAATTGTACTCCTTCATTTGATAATTTATGAAAATACTGATTTATTTCTTTATGATGATGTTCACCTTCTAACATAATTCTTTGTTCATGATTACCATATCCATAATAAATTTGATATTTCTTTGCTAAAGTTTTTAATAAGGAAAATGCTACTTTATCATCATATGATTTTGATGCAACTAACATATCTCCAGCTACAATAATAAAATCCGGATTAATTTCATAGATTTTATTCAATAATTTTTCATTGTTTTTACCATAAGAATTACCATGCAAGTCCGCTAACACAACAAATTTTTTGTCATTAAATTTTTTTGGTATTTTATTATTTTCAACGGTATAATGTTGTATAACTAAATGCTTATTTTCATATATAATATCTATAATAAGAAGTACTATGAATATTCCTAATATCAAATAGTTCATTCTTTTACCATTCCTTTCAATTTCTATACATAACTCTTCCAATTGTCTCAATGATTTATAAAACCTTATCACTCTATAAAGATTGATAAGGTTTTATTGGTTCTTAACTTTATATAGTATAGCATAGTCTGCTATTTAGGTCTACAAATACCTATAGTTTTTGTAAAATATAAGTCTTTTAGCTTTTATTTACCTAAAAAATAGTCATTTAAAACTCTAAAAAAATAATCTTTAAAGCCTGCTTTTTTTACTGATTCTGATGCAATAATATTAACGGAACCTATTTTCTTACCATTTAAGGAATATGTAATTTCCCCAACCTTATCATTTTCACTGATAGGTGCCATTAAACTTTCTGCTAACGTTATTTCTTTCTTAATATCTGCAGGATTCACATCTTTTAAGCACAAATAAGAAAATTCATTCATTGGTTTATAGCTTATACTGGTTGTAACACCTTTATTCACAGGAATAGGATTTACTACTAGATCTTCATTATTATCTTTAAATATACTAGCATTTGCAAATCCATAATCAAGTAACTTAGTTGCTTCACCAAAGCGTGTTTTGGTATCTGGAGCTGCTAAAATTACTGCTATTAAGTCCATTCCTTCTTTGTTAGCAGTTGCACTCAAACAATATTTTGCAAGTCCTGTTGACCCAGTTTTAAGACCTGTAATACCTTTATAAAAACGAATTAATTTATTTGTATTGGTTAATCCAAATTCAGTTTGACCCTTTTTGGTAGTATGTACAAATGTGTCCATCCAAATAGTTGCATAATTACTAATTTCTCTATGTTTAGTTATTAATTCTTTTGACATTAAAGCAACATCATAGGCAGATGAATAATGATTATCTACGTCAAGTCCACATGCATTTACAAAGTTAGTATTAAGCATTCCAAGTTCCTTTGCCCTATCATTCATCTTTGCTACAAATACTTCTTCTGAACCAGCAATATATTCCGCCATTGCAACAGATGCATCGTTAGCACTCGCTACGCTAATGCATTTTATCATTGTATGAACATCCTGGGTTTCGTAAGGTTCTAAATAAACTTGAGAACCTCCCATGGATGCTGCATGCTCACTAACTACTACTTGATCCGTTAAAGCAATTTTACCACTTTCAAGAGCCTCAAATATAAGTAATAATGTCATTATCTTTGTAATACTGGCAGGTTTTAATCTTTCATCTTTGTTTTTTTCAAATATAATTGCTCCGGTAGAACCTTCCATTAGTACTGCTGATGTAGACGTAATGTTTAAGTTTGTATCGGATGTATCTGCTAAAACGTTTCTAGAAAACGCTGTAGTCATAAGTGTGGTGATCATTATTATAATTGCTATAAATCTTTTCCTTTTCATTGATACCTCACGTCCTATTTATTATTACTATTGTAAGCAAGATTTCTTTATTTTAGACCAAGATTTACTCGAAGGTTGATACAAATGAAATATTTTATCAAAAAAGGATGCAAACAAAAATATATATGTTCCATCCTTTTTATATTGATTATTCTTTTTTTACACTGATATAACAAGTTAATTTTTTACCACCTATTTTAGCAGTTATAGTTGCATTTCCTTCACTTATACCTATTATTGTACCATTTGTCATAACCTTTACTATTCTGTTGTTACTACTACTCCACTTTATACCAAAAGTAGCACCTTTTATTCTTAGTTTATAAGTGTCCCCAAGATATAAGTTTAGGCTTTTCTTGTTTATACTAATAACTCGTACTCTACATTTTAATACTTTCTTATCCACTTTAACTTTTATGATGGTAACTCCTGTTCGATAACCAGTAACCGTACCAAAGATATCGATGTCAGCAACAGAAATATCTGTAGAGGAGTAGGATACTCTTTTATTTAATCCAAGAACATAAATACGCTCTGTTTCACCTTTTACTAAGGTCACATCAATCTTATTTAATCCACCATAATGTGGTCTATAAAAAAATTTACGATAGAATATACCTGTTCTTGGGATAATTAAGTACCATATTAATGCAATTAGTGCAATATAGAATATAATGGAAAATAAGCCGTTGAAACGAAGTAATTTACCAAGCTTTATAGGAAACATTCCCTTCCTATCTTCTTACTTCATTGTATTAATCATTACATCTTGTTATTCAACACTTTTTAGCGATTCCACCATATTTATTTTTCTTAGTTGATAAAACATAACAAAGTTAATAATAGCGGAGAAACTAAACGTTAACAATATACTAATAACAAAACTTGATAATTCTATATTTCGTCCAAACATCATTGCATCTATTTCTGCTGTTATAATAACAAAACGATGTAATATGATTCCAAGTATTACACCCACCATACATCCTATTATAGTTAAAATAGTATTCTCTCTGTAAACATAAGTTGCCACTTCCATATCACTAAAACCTAATACTTTTAGAGTTGCCAGTTCTCTTTTACGTTCATTAATATTAATATTATTAAGATTATATAATACAACAAAGGCAAGTAGACCAGCTGCTATGATTAAGACATACACAACGATATTTAGACTTTCAAGCATGTCAAGTATTTGGACTTGCATATCAGAAGTTGAGGTTACATTATTAGCAGCTTCTAATAGTAGAATCTCTTTTGCCTGCTCTTTTTCTAAATCAATATCTTTTATAGTATTCTTTACATATATCTTATTATACTGAGGTTGTTCCTTGTATAAATTAGTGTAGGTCGTAGGTGACATAAATACATAATGAAGCATATAGTTTTCTGTTATTCCTAATACCGTAACCTCTTTGTTAGATGAATCACTATTTTTAATTATGATGGTGTCACCTTTTTTTACATCTAATAAGCTAGCTAATTTTTCACTTACAATGACCCCGTCATCCATTAATTGCAATTTCTTTTTGCTTAATCTTCCTCTTAAAGTTATAAAGTTTGACATTGTATTCACATCTTCTGGTACTAACAAGGTCGCACTTTTTGTTACTTTATCTTTCGATATATCCAGTGTTAATTCTTTCATTTGCATATAATCGGCAATGTCTGTATCCTGCTTTATATATTCAATTAGTTCTTCTTTTTTACTTATGGAAGCTTTTTGATTAATAGATATAATAGAATTTTGATGCCATAACTCTACATACTGTATATCTGACATAGCTGATATAGAATCTTTTACACCAAAACCTACTAATAATAATGCCATACAACCACCAATACCAAATACAGTCATAAAGAATCTCTTTTTATATCGTAACAGGTTTCTTATCGTAGACTTTGAAGTAAAATTAAGATTTTTCCATAAAAATGGTATTCGCTCTAAAAATACACGCTTACCTAATTTAGGGGAAGGCGGGCGCATTAAATTTGCAGGAACTAAACGTAATTCTTTATAACAGGATAGAATGGCTGTAGCTGTAATACAACCTACCGCTATTATAGTTGAAAGGATTGCGTAATATCCATTATATGGGGTGAGTGCCTTAGGTAAACTGTTATATAATATCTTATAAGCGGTAATTATAACTCTTGGCAATATCTGTTGACCAACTAGTACTCCAAGTACACTTCCAATTAAACTAGCAAACAATGCATAAAAAATATACTTACTTGCAATATCTTTCTTACTATATCCTAAGGATTTTAAAGTTCCTATACTGATTCGTTGTTCCTCTATCATCCTTGTCATAGTTGTTAAACTTACTAATGCCGCTACTAAAAAGAATATAACCGGAAATACCTTTCCTATGTTACCAATCCTCATAGAATCCTGCTCATATTCAACAAACGTTTGAATACTGCCCCTATCAAGTACGTACCAGGTTGGTTGTTCTACCTTTGCTAATTCATTTTTTGCATCAATTAATTCTTGTTTCGCTTTTTCAATTTCTTCTTTTACTTCTTTTTCATTCTTAAGGTACGTTTGCTCGCTCTCGATTATGGTTTCCTTTGCTTCTCTTAGATCATCTTCTTTTTGTCTAAGTTCCTCCTCACCAAGAACTAATTTATCTTTTTCACTTTGTAATATATTATAGCCTTCTAACAATTCCTTTTCTTTACGAAGTAACTCTTGTTCTGAACTACTTAATAATTCTTCACTTTGAGCCAATTCCTCTTCTTTTTCTTCAATTAGTTTTAGTCCCTCTTGTAATAGGGCACTTTGCTCGTCTAAAATCGCTTTTGTACTATCTAGCTCGCTTTTTACTACTTTTAATTCCTCTTGTTTTAGTAATAACTCTTTTTGCTTTTCATATAATACTGACAGATTACTTTCTAATGCTTGCCACTCTCCTACATAGATATCTTTAAAGGGTTCTAGTTCTTCTTTCTTTTTCTCTAACTCCGTTATGGACTGATTCACCTTATCAAGTCCAGCTTCTAGTTCTTCCTTTCCCTGATTCCATGCATCATAGCCTGTTTGCCACTTAGCTAAAGCTTCTTTTAGTTTAAGAGAATTTGCATTTAATTCATCTTTCTTTGTTTTAATGGTAACTTTTCCTTCACTTAGTTCTACTTTACCCTTATCTATATCTTTTTTGCCTTCTTCTATTTTATCTTTGCCATCTAGGATTTTATTATTTTCCTCTTCTATCTTAGAAAAGCCTTCTTTAATCTTTTCTTTGGCTTCCTTTAGAGCCTTTTCCCCATCTGTAATTTCAGACTTACCTTCATCAATTTTCTTCTTAGCATCAGCAAGTTTATCTGTTGCTTCTTGTTCTTTTTCTGCTAATTTTGTTTCACCTTCATGAATATCCTTCGCAGGTTCATTCGTTACTTCATAATACCTCTCACTTTTTCGAGTAGATGAAGTCTTCTCTATCTCATCTACTACCTTCGCTACTTTATCTTCATATTCATCTTCATAACTATTTAGTTCCTTAGCACCATCAACGGTAGCATAGATCTCTGTGTATGCGTCTATTGCAAAGTCATCTTTAAAGAGTGCAACATATCCACTAATTTTACCACTTCCAATTGAGCTATTTCCTCTAGAATACGATAGATAATATGAACTATTGCAAACACCAACTATAGTATATTCTGTAGTCTTTAAACTTTCATCTAATGACTCATTGTTACCTGAAACAAAAGTAATAGTATCTCCTATTTTGTATGTTCCATAACTAAGTAAATGTGAATCAATGACACATTCACCTGATTCTCTTGGCATCCTGCCTTCTAATATGTTAACTTTGTTAATAGTATTGGTTGCAGATATTAATTTAACTACTAATTCTGTATCCTCTGTTTCCATCAATGCATCTAGTGAATAGGAGGGTTCAACTTCTTTAATTCCATCAACCGAGGCAATATAGGTAACATCTTCATCTGTTAACCCTAATGTACTAAGTATTCTAATGTCTGATAGATTAGTTTCATCATAATAATTGTCTGCTGTTATTTTCATATCAGGTTCAGCCGCTCTAAGTCCTGAAAAGAAAGCAACTCCAAGTGCAACGATTAATACAATGGATAAGAAACGATTACGACTTAACTTAACTTCCATTAAGAAATCTTTAAACAGTGCTTTTTTCTTCATTATATTCCACCTACCATTCAATCGTCTCTACAGAAACAGGCTTTTCATTTACCACCATACTGCTAACTTTACCATTTTTTATTTTTATTACTCTATCCGCCATAGGTGCAATGGCTTGATTATGAGTTATAACAATTACAGTCATACCAGTATTTCTACAAGTATCCTGTAATAATTTTAATATTGATTTACCTGTGTTATAATCAAGTGCTCCTGTTGGTTCATCACATAGAAGCAATTTAGGATTTTTAGCTAGAGCACGAGCTATGGATACTCTTTGTTGCTCACCTCCAGACAAACCTGCTGGAAAATTGTATAATCTGTCCTCTAAACCTACTTTAGTCAATATTTCTTTTGCATCTAAGGGTGCTTTACATATTTGCGCTGCTAATTCTACATTTTCAAGCGCTGTTAGATTCTGTATTAAATTATAGAATTGAAATACAAAACCAATATCATCTCTACGATAATTAGTTAATTGTTTTGCATTGTAACCACTGATATCAATTCCATCTACTACAATCTTACCTTCGGTGCATGTATCCATCCCGCCTAATATATTTAAAACTGTAGTTTTACCCGCTCCACTAGGCCCAACAATAACGACAAATTCACCTTTGTCTATCTTCATTTCAACCCCGTCTACAGCATGGATAACTACATCTCCCATTTTATATGTTTTTTTCACATTACTTAATTCAACAAACGATGGCATATATACTCCTATCTAGTAATTGTCAATATTTTCTTTACTACATATTACATTTATATCATTATACTACTCCTTCATATTATATACTATAATACGTTAATTAAATTTTTCTAAACAAATACAAAAGAGCCACTTTAATAGAATTATTCCTCATTAAATAAAGGAAATCATTCTATTGCAGTGACTCAAAGTATCTAATTTCACCTTAAACTATTTGTATTATCTTAGACGATTGTTTTCAAACCTAGCAAACGTCTGTAAGCAGAATAAGAACCCATTTAATCTATCATCAATATTACCTTCTTCGACAGTACAATCTAAAGAAGCTGCCATATCATTGATTAATTTATCATTGATCTTATTTTTATTATACATTACAATATCTAGTTTTTCTTTATAAGTACTAGCTTCTAGAAAATCCATTAAAATTGGGTCAACTTGTCTTTCTGCTGGTTCATCTGAGCTATTTGCTTCATCTAGCTTTATTGATACACTTACGTTATTTGCTTCACTTGATTCGTTTATTTTATCTAATTCATTTGATGCATTTATATTACTGATTTCGTTATGGATAACAACTTTTTCAAATCGATATTCCGCCCCAACCAAAGGATATTTTTCTTTGTCAACTTTACTCATAAACATTATAAGAGGTCTTACATATGTCTTAAAATCTCCATATAATGCTTGATAAACAACCATTTTCTCATTTGTTTCAGTATGAGATGCTACCGTAATAATTTGATACAGCTTATCTTTAAAATGCTTATATATTTCTCCTGGTCTTGGCTCACTTTGTCTTATCATATTACGGCCCCTTTCTAAGTACTATTTCTT
>JAEWHU010000082.1 GCA_023387635.1 Bacillota bacterium | reverse complement strand
GTTATAGTCAGTCTGGATAAAGGGGATATATGCAATCCGCATGGTCAAATTATTAATAATTTTCCAATTCTTCTAATTTCTACTTGATAAAATATTAGAATAGGATTACAATTTTTAATGTTTACATAAAAAGATAACTTACTAAGGAGACCATGTAATAAAATGAAACCTAAAATACTTACAACTATGAAAAATTATAATTTCTCTTTATTCAAAAATGATATGAAAGCTGGCATTATAGTTGCCATTATATCTCTTCCCCTATCCATTGCTTTTGCACTTGGAAGTGGTGTTTCTGCAGAAAAAGGTATCTATTCCGCTATCATATCAAGTATAATTATTGGCTTACTTGGTGGAAGTAGAGTTCAAATCGATGGTCCAACTGGAGCATTTATTATTATCATTCAATCAACCATAGGTAAATATGGTCTAGAAGGATTAATGATTACTACAGTACTAGCAGGTATCCTTCTAATATTAATGGGTATTCTAAAGCTTGGTAAATTAATTAAATACATACCTTCCCCAATCGTCACTGGATTTACAGGCGGAATTGCTATTACTATCTTTACACTTGAGATAAAAGACTTTCTAGGATTAACGATTACTAACTTACCAAACAATTTCTATGGTAAATGGTACTCTTATATAAAAAATATTACCTCTATATCTGTAACATCTTTATTACTTGGTATCCTATGTTTAGCTATCTTAATCCTATGGCCTAAGATAAATAAAGTAATACCTGGTTCTTTAATAGCAATTATTATTACTACCTTTATAAGTGAAATATTCCATTTAAAAACAGAGAAACTGGGATTTATAAGTACTGGCCTATCCATAGATTTCGTTCCTATTGAATCTATTTCTTCAATCATTACTATGTTACAACCGGCATTTACCATCGCTATTTTAGTAGCTATGCAAGCATTACTTTCTGCAGTAGTTACTGATGATTTAACTCAAAGTAATCATAAACCTAACATAGAATTAATTGCACAAGGCACTGCTAACATTGTTCTTGGTATCTTTGGGTGCATTCCTGCTACAGGTGGTGTAGCTCGTTCCATTGCTAATGCAAAGAATGGTGCTAGAACTCCTGTTGCTGCAATTGTACATGGTATTACCTTATTTGGTAGTTTAATACTATTTATGCCACTCATTAAACTAATTCCGAAAAGTGTATTAGCAGCTATTATTTTACAAGTTGCATTTCATATGTTTAATATAAAAGCTTTCTTATCCTATAGACACGCTCCAAAAAGTGATGCAATTATACTTATCACTTCTTGTTTTCTTACATTTTCATTAAATCTAATTGTAGCAATTGAAGTAGGTATGGTTTTATCTTGTATCTTATTTATGAAACGTATGGCAGACCAAGGTCATATAAAAGAGTGGGAATATAATGAAGAGGAAACTTCAACGTATTTAAGAAATGCAGCAAATAGAAATGGTCTTATCTCAGATAATAATATGTTTTTCTCTACCTCAGATAATAATATGAATCTACCTACTTCAGGTAGTAATATTGAAATACGAAAACATCTAAAAGATGTACCCCATGGAACTCTTGTTTATGAAATAAGTGGCCCACTATTTTTTGCAACAGCAAATAACATGAGAGATTTACTAGAATCACCAAATAAAGAAACCAAATACATAATACTACGTATGAGTAATGTGTCTGCAATGGATATGTCTGCAATCCTTATACTTAAACAAACACATCAAAAGTTACAGAAAAAAGGAATTACCTTAATCCTATCCCACGTTACAGAACAACCTTTGACAGTAATGGATAATATAGGACTTACAAAAGAAATTGGTTATGATAATATTTGTCCTAATATTGATTACGCATTAAAAAGAGTTTCTTACATCTAATGTTTACATAACAGGTGGATTTATTATATACCATACTATAAAAGCTCATAGATTGTATCTAATTGATACAGTCTATGAGCTTTTATATGAACTAGGTTATTCAGCACCCGAACAATCTAATTATTTCAAGTGAATTATTTAGTTGTTCTTCCGAAATTCCGTTGTTCAACATCGCGGTTTTACATTTTTCAAAAATGGCTCTATTATTTTGACCAAGTTGTTGTATTTCTTTATCGTCAATCTTGGAAATTGCTTTTTCATCCAATGCAAGATATGGAAGCACTTTTGTTCCAACCGCAAAATGACATGGCACAAAGCCGTTATAAGCACAAATTAATCTACCGTCATATTTTTGTTCGGCTAGTCCGTATTTATAATCGGTATGTGAATCAATATCAATAAATTGAAAACCCGTTGTATCATCATAAAAAAAATTGCTTTTACCCATGAAATCAATCAAAACATCGTTATCAATTAAAACAATAATGTCTCTTATGAATTTATCAAAGTGTTTTTGCGGTACTTCGGATATAAAATTCGTTCTGGAAATGATGTATTCTTTCGCATCAAAATCACTTGAAAGATATGCACTTTCAGGATTATTTTGTGCCCAAACATAGTATTCTTTCATAATTGCATCATCGTAGAGTTCTTCTCCTTTTGCTCGTAGTTGAATTATATATCCAGTTCCATTTTCGCTGTTCGGCTCATAGCAGTACCCCAAAATAGGAATAACCGCGACACCGTGTTTCGATAAATTCATAAGAGTTCTTATTAATTCATCAAAATAAAAAAGGTCATTATCACGCGTTGTAACATTCCTTAGTTTGATTCTTTCCGTCGTCAAAACCACGTATTCATCAATAAAATATGCGTGTCTATCAATACCTCGTTTTGACGCTTTCATTTTTTCAATTTGAGTTAATAATCCCCTTGCTTTCTCGGATTCGATGTAAAAGTATTTTTCTATCATTTATATATCACACCTTTCTACAAACGACACAAATGACAATTCTCCAGATCATCAGTCATAATACCTATTTTTGTTTGAACGCTTTCGACAGTTGATACTTCGTATGCTTGGTAATCACTGTATATCTTTTTCAATAAACGTTCAAACTCCTTCAATCCTTCCACTAGACTATCGCCCTC
>JAEWHU010000058.1 GCA_023387635.1 Bacillota bacterium | reverse complement strand
CCTATACTATATAACGGATATCCGATTAGTACATATTTTACACAGTTTTTAGAAGAACTGAAAGCCCAGCTAGATGCAATGGATAAAACTCTGTATGTTGCAGTAAATCCAGCATTATATTACGATGGTTTTGATTATCCTGCAATACTTGATATTGCAGACCGAGTAATTGTCATGGCCCATGATTATGAACCTAGCGAAAAATTGCAGAAGTATCAAGTACAGCAGTATATGAATTATAATACACTTAAGCCCATCGACAGTTTATCACCAATACAGAAAGTTAGAACAGCTTTAGACGATTTGCAGAATGCCGCTTCTGAACCATCACAGCTTTCAAAGGTGTGGCTGCAAATATCTTTTGACGCTGCCCAATGGCAGTTTGATGTGAATAGTGAGAACGAATGGAATAAACTACCTGATAACACCACAAGTCGCGGAAAAAGAATTAGTACGTTATATAAAGCAATTAAGTCACGTGTTGATAATACGGATAGTTATGGACAAAATATAGTCTATGGATATAACAATGAACTACAGAGCCCATTCATACAATATTATAATTCATCGGATAAATCCTTTAATGTGTTAATCTATGAAGATAGCAATAGTATCAGTTCTAAGATTGAACTAGCCAAAGCTTATAATCTTGGAGGTATTTCACTTTGGAGTCTTTATAATGTACCGGATTACAATGATTCCTCAGGGAAAAAGTTTCATTTGGATGTATGGCAAACCATACTAAGGGAAATGAATTCCTATGATACATTACCATCAAAAGCTAGTGAATATGTTACTTTTACAGATGATATAGTAGAACAGGCAGTCAGAGTAAAGCTTGGCAAAGCTTCTGGAAAAATATCGGTTTGGGAGATGCAAAACATATACCGTTTGAAACTGCCGAAGGGGGTAAAAAGTTTAAAAGATATCAAGATGCTTACAAATCTTGAATATCTAGATGCTAGAGAACTGAGCTTGAAAGATATAACACCTATAGGAAATCTAAAAAAACTTCGGGTACTTTACCTTCAGAATAATACAATCTCTGATATCAGTGCTCTTAAAAAATTAAAAAAACTAGAGTATCTACACTTAAGTGGAAACCAGATTAAATCAATAAGTGCTTTGTCTTCCTTGACTAATCTTAAATATCTAGATCTGTCAAATAATAAGATTTCTACAATAAGTGCACTTAAGAAATTAACTAGTCTAGAAACCTTATACCTACAAAGAAATACCATTAGTGATATTAGTGCAATCTCATCTTTAAAAAAGATAAAGTTATTATCCTTAAACGGAAATAATATATCTGATATAAAGCCATTAGCAAAGCTTACTTCTCTAGAAAAGCTTTATTTGAAGGACAATAAAATGAAAAGTATCGCATCATTAAAAGGTTTAGTTAATTTAACTGAGCTATATCTAAATGGAAACAGTATAGCTAATTACAGTCCTGTAAAAAAAGTATATACTAAGGCAGGATTTCTCTGTGACTTTAAGATTATTTGAAAAGATGAAAGAGCAGTATCGCCCTAGCATTTTCCGTTAAGAAACAACCCGCTCATACTATAAATGTCGTATGAGCGGGTTTTATTGTTAACAATTAGTTGTAAAGCAAATCATATTATAGGAACTTATTGGTGTTTATACTTTTCCTAGAACGAATAATTTCGGAAGGAGCATATCCCCAATGTTCCTTAAACTGCCTGCTAAAATAAAATACATCAGAAAAACCACAGGCATCTGCAATTTCATTAATCTTATATTCACAGCTATACAGCATATCTTGGGCACGGTTCATACGAATGGAAGTAAGGAACCTTCGAAAGGTCATTCCTGTTTCTTTTTTAAATAAATATCCAAAGTACATAACACTTAAATTAACAAGATCAGCCATAATTTGAACAGTCAATGGATCACTAAAGTGATTTGACATATAATGTATTACTTTTTTTATTCTAATGTCAATAATACTAGTATCCTTGTCAAAGACAATTAAATGAAAATATCGTTGCAATATCATTAGGTATATTGCTCGTGCCTTTAATATGTATCCGGGGGAACGAATACTCCAAACAGTATTCAATTCATTATATAAGGCTATAATATCTTTATGTAATCCAATATTACATATGAGTGGGAGAGGGAGAGCTATATCATTCCCATTAATATCCCGTATAATTCCATTGATACTAAAACATTCCATAAGGTCCTCTGAACAACTTATTGCAGAACGTAGGCTACCTGTTGGAATACAAAGAAGATTGCCTGATGATACAATATATTTTTCTCCATTTACATTGTATATTGCCTGTCCGCGTATAACATAAGTTATATCAACAAAATTAATGTTTTCTTCAAGTATGCTCCAATTGGGTGTACAAATTCTATGATTATAATAATCTACAGTTGCTAGTATATTGTTTAAATTATCCATATCCATAATTATCCCTCACCATATCTAATACTACATAATAATTTAAAAGTTACAAATCTCACTAAATACTTGATGAAAATTTATATTAGCTTATTTCATTTTATATCTTATAATGAAATCAATCGTGTCTTTTAGTTGTATTATCTGTGGTTAGTCATCGAATATAATTTTAGATTAACTTAATTTTACAGTAATGTCAATCATATGAATTATTAGTTTATACCAGGCTTAACCATTAACTCATGTCAATCATTTTCTAATAAATAAGTCATCCATAATTTGTACATCATTTCAATAGTTTCCCCATGTTTATTAGTAGAAATCATTGTTATAATATGGATAAACTTGCATCATATCATATTTAAATATATGCATATCATCCTATTATCATATAAATATCATAGATTTCCACTTTACAAATAAAACTCAAGAAAGAGGTGTAAGTATGGAAAAACCCCTTCTAAAATCCATTTCCATAAAAGTTGTAAAAGCTATTCGCTATTTAAAACAATACTGGACGCTCTACCTTATGCTGTTATTTCCCCTTATATACTTTATCATTTTTCGTTATACGCCCATGTCGTATATCCAGATAGCATTCAAGAAATACAATTTACTTAAAGACGTATGGTCAATGGAATGGGCCGATAAAAATGGATTCGAATATTTCATTAAGGCATTTTCAAATCGTGATTTCATCTATGCCTTACGTAACACCATCTTATTAAATGTTCTTGACTTAATTGCTGGTTTTCCAGCACCAATTATCTTAGCATTATTATTAAATGAATTGGTATTTAGACGCTTTAAACGTGTGACACAGACAATAGTATACATGCCTCACTTCCTTTCATGGATTATTATATCTGGTTTAACTTTACAGCTTTTTGCGCCTACGAATGGTTTAGTAAACATAGTTTTAAATCGCATGAACTTAGATTCAATTCCTTTTCTTAATAGTCCAGTACATTGGATTTGGACTTACATATTTCTTGGTATTTGGCAGAGTGTGGGTTGGAATACCATAATATATCTAGCAGCAATTACTGGTATCAATCCCGAACTGTACGAGGCTGCTGCAGTTGATGGTGCAGGACGTTTTAGAAGGATATGGAACATAACATTACCAGGATTACGTCCTACCATAGTAGTACTTCTTATTATGAGTCTTGGGCGAATACTAGGTAGTGAATTTGACAGACCATATGCACTTGGAAACAACTTGGTAAAAGGTGTATCAAACGTTATATCAACCTTTGTCTATACCAATGGTATTAGGGGACTTCAGTTTTCACTAACCACAGCGGTAGGCCTATTTCAATCTGTCATTTGTGTTATTTTCCTGATTATAGCTAATTCAATTGCTAAGAAAATTGGGGAGCGTGGTGTTTGGTAAGATGAATATTCATATGGGGAGGTGTTTATCATGATAAAATCGAAAGCTACTAAAATGGGAGATTGGATTATTGCTTTCATTTGCTTTCTTATTATACTAATTTGTCTTCTACCACTCTTAAACGTTTTAGCACGTTCCCTAAGTTCATCGGAAGCGTTAATACGTAATGAGGTTTTACTATTGCCGGTAGGATTAAACTTTGATGCCTATAAGTCAGTCCTTGGTGATGCAAAATACGTTTGGTCCCTAGGATGGACCGCAATTTTAACAATTATTTGCACCATTGTGTCCATTATAATGACTACCATATGTGCTTATCCACTGATTTATGACAAGCTTAAAGGAAGAGGATTCTTTAACACCTTAATTATTTTTACAATGTATTTCAACGCAGGTACTATTCCAAACTATCTGCTACTGAAAGATTTGCAGATGCTTAACAAACCAATTGTACTTATTATTCCAGGATGTCTTAGCGTATTCAATATGATAATCATGCGCAGTTTTTTCTACAGTATACCAGAAAGTCTTCATGAATCAGCCAAGATAGACGGAGCTGGTTATGTTCAGATACTTTTAAAGATTTACTTGCCTTTGTCAACACCTGTTATAGCTACACTTTCACTTTTCTATGCTGTTGGTCGATGGAACGGTTTTTCAGATGCTTTAATGTATATGAACAATAGACGCTATTATCCTATTCAATTATTACTATATAATATCCTCAATAATGTTATGAGTATTGAGGTTACCACACAGGAGGGATTTTCTAGCCCAGGACTCTCTGAAACATTAAAAGCTGCAACTGTTATGTTTGCTACTATTCCAATATTATTAATTTATCCATGGTTGCAGAGATACTTTATTTCGGGAGTAACATTAGGGGCAATAAAAGAGTAGCTGTAAAAAGCTATTGCATGTGGACACTATGATGTCAATCATATAAAATAGGAGGGTTTTGTTATGAAAAAGATTATTTCTATACTACTATTTTGCACCATGCTATCTTTGCTATTTGTGGCTTGCAACAAGAAAGATTCTAGTAAAGATTCCACTGACAAGCAGTCTAACAGTAACAATGTATCTACAAATGAGGGAAAAACTGAGGACAAAACAACAGAGGAAAAAACACCCGAGGAAAATAAGACACCTAGCGAAATTGTGGATGGTAGATTCGTAGAAACTAGAAAAATTACGGTTGAAGTATATGACCGTGGTAATGACGGAGGTTCACATCCAGAAGATAATTTCTATACTAATTTTATTAAAGAGGGAATGCTACGTGACCATAATGTTGAGGTTACCTTTGTGCCTGTTCCTCGTTGGACAGAAGTAGAGCAAATAAATAATCTCCTTGCAGCTGGAGAAGCTCCAGATATCTGTTTAACCTATGACTATTCAACGATTCAAACCTATGCTGGTATGGGTGGAGTACTGGATTTAAGTACTTATGTTGAGGAGAATAAAGACCTTTTACCTAACTTATGGGGATGGCTTGGTGAAACTAACATCTATTGGGATAAAGATCCTGTGACTGGTACTATATGGGCTCTTGAAGCTAAGCTTGCCCATATGACACGTATTAGCACTTTCGTACGTGAAGATTGGTTAAAGAAGCTAAATATATCTGAACCTAAAACAATGGAAGAGTTTGAGGCTATGTTAAAGGCTTTCAAAGATAATGCTAGTACACTTCTTGGTGCTGATGCAGATAAGATGGTACCATTCTCTATAAGCTTTGATGTGGGATGGCGTGCTGACCACCTTTTAGCTTCCTATGTCCCTAATGACATTAGTGATAAGGATTTCTATATTTATGGTTTTGATGACAGAAAACTTTTATTACCTGGTTATAAAGAAGGTATCAGGAAATTAAATCAGTGGTACAACGAAGGATTAGTTTGGAAAGATTTCGCACTTTATGGCTCAGGTGATACAACTGAGGACAATATGATGAAAGCTGGATATGTTGGCGCATTTATACACAACTGGGATTATCCTTACCGTAATGGCGAAGATAGTATTCAGAATAATTTGAAAAGACTTGTAAGTGAAGATGCTGGGTATATAGCTATAGAACCATTTAAGAATAATGCTGGTGTATATAAGAAATTCTTACCCGGTCCTGTTGACCGTAAAGTATTCTTACCAGCTACAAATGATGAACCTCTTGCATCCCTTTTATATCTAGATTGGATATCAAAGTTAGAAAATCGTATGTTCCTTCAGATAGGCGAGGAGGGTGTTACTCATGAAGTTATGGCTGATGGAGCTGTAAAAACTCTTGCTGCAACAGGTGATAAGATTATGAACTCTCCAAATAACATTGACTACACCATTACCATTAACGGTTTGGATCTTGGAGATGCAGACAAAACTATAAAATCAATTGCTCTTGGTTATGTAGGTGTTGATGCAAGTATTATTGACAAGGCATATCAACTTTCAATTCATGATGGACGAATTGGACAGAATATCAATGTTGGAAAAATTGCAGCAGAAGAAGGCATGGGACCAGCGCTCTCAGATAAACGAAATGTTTTATTAGATCAAGCAGTTGTTACAACAACTGATAAGTTTGATGAGGTATTTGATGGAGGTATGAGTGATTATCTAAGCTCAGGAGGAGATGCGATTATTGCTGAGCGTAAAGCTGCTTGGGAAAAGACATTTGAATAAATAATTTATAATACTATTCTACTAAATAGAGACTCGTATAATAATGAGTCTCTATTTTTTTGATCATAGGACTTTATATGAAAGTAATAACAGTTCTTTATTATAGTTCTTTATTATAGTTCTTTATAGCTTAGTAATTATATATGTTCCTCTACAATCCTTTTATTATTAGAACGATATTGAAGTGGTGTAATGTTAAAATGTTTTTTAAAATGCTTATTAAAAGATGATGCATCTTTAAAACCACAAGAATATGCGATTTCTGTTACATTCAAATTACTATCTATTAGTAATTCCAATGCGATGTTTAGACGATACTTAATAAGATATTGTTGGGGAGATACATTTTTATATGTCATGAATAATTTATACAAATAGGTACGGTCAATGGATATATATCTAGCCATGTCGGATATTTTAATATCATATGTATAATTGTGATGAATATAATCTAAAGCTTTCTTCATATGATTTTCATATATATGATTCATTGAGTTATTGGTAGAGGTATACATATAGGAAAAACATAGATAAAGTTGTCCTATGTAGGAGTACTCATTGCCTATACCTTTTGAAAAGTCATGTATTAGAGTTAATAAATTCTTTCTTAGTAATCCATTACTTTGGTCGGTAAAGATCAGATCGTTGTTAGTCAATCCGCAATTTTGCAATACTGTTTTAATATCGATACCATCAAATCCTATCCAACAATATTCCCATGGTTCTTCCATATCTGCACAATATAGAGTGGTAACTCCTGGTGTTATCAGAAAACCATTTCCTTCTTTTAAATGATAGGTTTCACCATTAACATAATAAGTTCCTCGTCCGCCTAAAACATAATGGAATAAGTAATGTGGTCTAATTGCTGGGCCAAATGAGTGAGCGGGTTTACACCGTTCATATCCACAATGATATAATGAAAGTGGAGCAGTTCTTAGATTATTTGTAAAGGTTAATAATGATGACATTCCAATTACACTCCTATGTTATAAAATAATTAATATATGTACTATGCAACATAATGACAAGTTTATGAAACATATTACATAGTGTAACAATTATTACTATTATATACTTAATTGTATCATATTACAAATGTTAAGGAGAATAGTTTATGGTAAAAATAACTTTTATGGGAGCTGGAAGTACCATATTTGCTAGAAATGTATTGGGCGATTGTATGTGTACACCATCCCTTTGGGACGCTGAGATTGCATTATATGATATTGATTCAAAAAGACTAGAGGAATCTGAAATTATATTAAAAGCAATCAACAAAAATGTTAACAATCAAAGAGCTACAATTAAAACATATCTAGGAGTAGAGAATCGAAAAGATGCTTTAAGAAATGCGCATTTTGTAGTGAATGCTATCCAAGTAGGTCTTTATGATCCATGCACTATCATTGATTTTGAAATACCTAAAAAATATGGTTTAAGGCAAACCATTGCTGATACTCTAGGCATAGGGGGAATCATGCGTGGACTTAGAACCATACCAGTACTAGAAGACTTTGCAAAAGATATGGAAGAAGTATGTCCGAAAGCTTTGTTCTTAAATTATACCAACCCAATGGCAATACTTACTGGATATATGCAAAGATATACTAATATAGCAACCGTTGGTTTATGTCATAGTGTGCAAGTATGTTCAGAACATTTATTAAAGGCACTTGGAATGGATGATGCAATGGACGGAAGAACTGAATTAATTGCTGGGATTAACCACATGGGCTGGCTTTTAGAGATACATGATAAAGCTGGTAATGATTTATATCCAGAAATTAAAAGACGTGCAGCTATAAAAAATGAAACAGAGCGTCATAATGATATGGTTAGATATGAGTATATGAAATATTTTGGATATTATTGTACTGAATCTAGTGAACATAATGCAGAGTATAATCCATTCTTTATAAAAGATAAGTATCCTGAATTAATAGATAAGTTTAATATACCACTTGATGAATATCCAAGAAGATGTGTTAGACAAATTGAAGGATGGGAAAACGAAAAAAATAACATCTTACAGAACGGTAAAATTACTCATACACGCTCTAGTGAATATGCATCGTACATAATGGAAGCTGTTATTACCAATACACCTACAAAAATTGGTGGTAATGTATTAAATACAGGTTTGATAGATAATTTACCTTCTGATGCCTGTGTTGAGGTGCCTTGTATGGTTGATGGTCGTGGTATTAATCCCTGCCATGTGGGTAGACTTCCTGTTCAACTAGCCGCTATGAATATGACAAACATTAATGTACAACTTTTAACAATAGAAGCAGCTAGAACAAAGAAAAAGGAATATATCTATCAAGCAGCTATGTTAGATCCACATACAGCGGCGGAGCTATCTATTGATGATATTGTTAAAATGTGTGATGAATTAATAGATGCTCATGGAGACTACATGAAATGGTATAAATAAAAGTCTATATATATTCATTAAAAGGTAAGTAGAGTGGAAGATTTGAACTGCCCCCCATAAGTTAGACCTAAAAAATCTAACTTATAGGGGGCATATCAGATTATATTACTCTATCTTACCTTTTTTATTTCCAAAATAATTAAGTAGAAAATTATAATAATTTTAACATAAATTTTACATGTATTTCCTGTAATATGTTATAATAGCAATAACTACTATTTTAGGAGGATTTGTTTATGAAGCTAAGCAAAGAAGAAAAATCATGGATATTATATGATTGTGGTAATTCAGCTTATTCTATGGCTGTAACAACTGCTTTATTACCGATTATATTTGATATGTTTGATAATGTAAAAAGCAGTATGAATTTAGGTTATTTCAATTCCATAGCAAGTATTTTAATTGCAATTCTAAGTCCGATTCTAGGTACAATAGCAGATTATAAGGATAAGAAAAAGCGATTTTTCATGTTTTTTGCTTTTCTAGGTATATTTTGTACGGCTTCTCTTGCATTTGTATCACCAGCAAGTGGACAGTGGCAGCTCCTTGTTCTTTTTTATGTATTATCAGCCATAGGTTTTGCCGGTGCGAACATTTTCTATGATTCATTTCTAGTGGATATTACAAGTGATGAAAGAATGGATAAAGTTTCAACAAGTGGTTTTGCTTTTGGATATATATCTAGTGTAATTCCTTTTGGTATCAGCCTTGCATTAATATTCTTTATGGGTATGGATAAAGCTATTGGATATCAGATTGGCTTTATTATCACTGCCCTTTGGTGGGGGCTTCTAACTATACCTATGCTAAAGGATGTAAAACAGAGACACTATATTGAACCTGAACCAAAGCCTATTATTAACAGTTTTAAAAGGTTAGCAAACACATTTAAACATATTAGAAGACACAAAACAGTTTTCATATTCTTAATGGCATACTTTTTTTACATAGATGGTGTGGATACTATCATTAAGATGGTGGTACCCTATGCCATGTCAGTGCTAGGTTCTGAGGCACTGAGTAAATTTACATTACTTGGAATTTTACTGGTTATTCAGATAATTGCATTTCCATGTGCTATACTCTATGGAAATCTAGCGAAAAAGTATTCAGCCAGAACAATGATAATTGTCGGTATTTTTACATATGTCATTTCCTGTGTAGCTGCATTCTTTATATCATCCGTTTGGCATATATTTATACTTGGTGCCATGATAGGTTCAGCCCAGGGAGGTATCCAAGCACTAAGTAGATCTTATTTTGCAAAGATTGTTCCAAAAGAGAATTCCAATGAGTTTTTTGGATTTTATAATATATTTGGTAAGTTTGCTGCCATTGTAGGTCCTTCTGTGATGGCTCTTACAACAACAATTACAGGCAATGCAAAATTAAGTATTTTAGCAATTATACCTCTTTTTATAATTGGACTTGGTATATTTCTAACCTTACCGAAAGAGAAAATAATGTGCTGACACCTAAATTCGCAGTGTACCCGCAGAATGGAGATTTTATGGCAGAGAAGAGTATAGCAAAATATCTAGTGGTTATCTCATATGATGCTTTTTCTGAAGATAATTGGGAGATGGCAAGTAGGCTTCCAAACTTACAAAAATTAATAAAAAATGGAGCATTTACTACAAAATTAAAGAGCGTATATCCTACACTCACTTATGTGGTACATTCTACAATGGTAACAGGTGTTTATCCAGACAAACATGGTATCTATCATAATAATCCTTTACAACCATTTATCAGCGAAAAAGAGCAAAGCTGGTTTTGGTTTAGAAACGATATAAAAGTACCTACAATTTATGATGTGGTGAAAGAACATAATATGACTACAGCTGGAATTCTATGGCCTGTTACTGGTAAAGCTTCCATAAAATATAATATACCTGAAATAAGAGCGATAGGTAACGAAAACCAAGCACTTAAGATATTAAAGAATGGTAGCCCTCTCTATTCCATAGGAATGGAACTGAAATACGGACATGTAAGAAAAGGAATAGAACAACCCTATCTAGATGACTTTACTACCAAGTGTGCTGTGGATACGATTAAAAGTATAAAACCAAATCTTCTAATGATACATCTAATTGATTTAGATGATGCTAAGCATGGATATGGAACAGATAGTAAGGAAATAGAAGATGTGATTATGCGTATGGATAAAAGACTTGGTGATATTATAAAGGCAGTAGAGAACGCTGGAATTAAGGACGAGACGATTTTTCTTGTGATAGGTGATCATGGTCAGATTGGTATAAGGTACAAGGTAAGGCTAAATAGATTATTCAAAGAAAATGGCCTTATTTATGAAGAAAATGGAGAAATCAAATGGAGAGCTTATGTTCAGGGAGCAGGTGGATCGGCTTACCTCCATATAAAACCTGGTGATGAAGAAGCCGAAAGACTGGCATTAGATATACTTAAGAAAGCGATGAAAGAAGATTGCTATGGAATAGAATATTTATATGAAAGAAATGAATTGAATAATTTTCATGTAAGTCAATCTGTAGGGTATATGCTAGAAGCTAAGATAGGCTATTGCTTCGACGATAGTACAGAGGAACCGGTCATTGTTAACTTAGAGGAACAAGGAATAAAGTATGCGACCCACGGTTTTTCACCTAATAAGCCTAATTATAGATGCAATTTTGTTGTATCTGGAGATA
>JAEWHU010000027.1 GCA_023387635.1 Bacillota bacterium | reverse complement strand
TAAACAAAAAAGGCTCCCTAATTCATATGAATGCTTTAGGAAACCTTTTTAGAATCTATATTTATTTTTAATGGATAAAAATCATGTATTTATTTTAATCTTCTTTTCTTCTTAGGATATCATAAGTATCAAGTTCTACACCTAAGTCAACAAATATCTTTTGTTTTGGATGTGGACAACTTTCCATATCCTCACCCTTTTCATCCGTAATACGAACTACTTTAACTAATATATTTCTTCCGTCCGGCTTCATAACTTCCATTTCTTCACCAACAGAGAATTTATTTCTTTGTTCTAATTCATAAAGCCCTGCTTCATTTTTACCACTAATAATACCTAAATACGTATACTCTTTCACATAAGTATTATTATCATAGATTTGTGAGTTTTCATCTGTCTTACCAAAGAAGAAACCTGTTGTAAACTGTCTATAAGTACATTTTGATATCTCTTCTTTATAATATGGAATGTTCTCTTCATACTTAAATGGTGATTCAAAGAAATCATCAATGGCTTTACGATAAGTTCTAGTCACAGAAGCTACATAAAGAGCTGTCTTCATTCTTCCTTCTACCTTAAAGCTATCAATTCCTGCATTAATAAGTTCAGGAACATGTTCAATCATACACAAATCTTTGGAGTTAAAGATATAAGTTCCTCTCTCATTTTCTTCAATTGGAAGATATTCCCCTGGTCTTGTTGCTTCCGTAATATGATACTTCCAACGGCAAGCATGAGTACATGCTCCACGATTTGCATCTCTTCCAGTAAAATAATTACTTAATAAACATCTACCTGAATATGCAATACACATAGCACCATGAATAAATGTTTCTATCTCTAAATCATCTGGAATATTTTCACGAATACCTTTAATTTCTTCCAAAGATAATTCTCTTGCTGAAACTACTCTACTAGCTCCCATTCTATGCCAGAAGCGATATGTTCCATAATTCACATTGTTTGCTTGAGTACTGATATGAAGTTCAATATCAGGAATTATTTCCTTTGCTATTTCAAATACACCAGGGTCTGATATAATGACTGCATCTGGTTTAATTTCTTTTAATTCTCTAAAGTAACCTTCTACACCTTTTAAGTCTTCGTTATGTGCAGTTATATTCGCAGTTACATACACTTTTTTACCATACTTATGAGCAAATTCTATACCAGCTTTCATGTCTTCCAATGAAAAATTCTTAGCTTTTGCTCTAAGCCCATACATTTCACCGCCAATATATACAGCGTCAGCTCCATACATAATAGCTATTTTTAAAACTTCAAGATTACTTGAAGGTATTAGTAGTTCTGGTTTTTTATATTCTCTCATGTTAACACCTATTGCATATCCCAGACTTGTCTGGGATACTGCCACAAATAAAATAGAGTGAAAGAATCACATCGTGGCAACCTTTCAAAATTTTGATTTTCTTTCACTCTTGACCACGTCTTTCTAATTACTTCATCCTAACACAAATTGCAACCCCATCTCCCACTGGTACAACTGATGTCTCAAATTCTTCCATATGGGTAAGTGCATACAGATACTCTCTCATTCTTGAATGAATGGTCCTATCCCTTCTGGTGATGCCATATCTTGATTCAGCAACTGTTCCATCTTGTAGCACATTATCCGTTACTAATATCCCCCCAACAGGTAATAATTTCATAATTTCAGGCAAGAAATTCATATATTGTGCTTTGGCAGCATCCATGAATATAAAATCATATATCTGATTGCTACTACTTAAATTCTGCAATATTTCTAAAGCATCACCCTCTAAAAGGGTAATCTGTTCTTCTTTCTTTGCATAGGCTATGTTGCTCTTGGCCTTTATAATTCTTGGCTCCATTTTCTCTATGGTAGTAATATGACAACTCTTATCAATATACTCTGTCATAAATATTGCTGAAAATCCTACCGCTGCACCTACCTCAAGAATATTCTTTGGTTTATGAAGAGAAAGCATAGTTTTAAGGAACGTTCCAGTTTCTCGCCTAATGATAGGAACACCATCTTTTAATGCTTCATCTTCGATGGATTTTAATACTGGAGGCATTTCCTTTTCTAAAGAATTAATATATGCTGTTATTCTTTCGTCTACAATCATGTGAATACTCCTACCTACTATAATAAGGCGAACCGTTAATCAATTCTACGGTTCGCCATTTTTATCTCTATTTATTCAAAGATTCTTACAATTCATCTAATTATATAGATATCTCAAAATTAATAAACTTAATTATTATCAGAGCGGATATTTTAGGTCCGCATGTTTAGCTAGCCGCCTTAACTACATTCTTAAATTCTACTTTATTCCGTCAACTCATCATCCGATGGTACTGTAATAATATCAAATATCTCATCGTATGTCATAGAAGTATTTAATGTATAGGTACCTGGCATTATTGTATGCTTCAAAAGCTTCGCTTTAATATAAAAGGAATACTTATTCTTTATAATTCTATTTAATTGCAGCTTACTAGCCACATTCATTGTAGATTCGCCTTTTTTAATTTGAATTTCTACATTAGTACCAGGTGCCACGTCTACTGTCTCTTGTCCAAATATCTGGTAACAGAAGTCATAGGTCTTCTTACTAGCACTAACTATTAAGAAAACTACTATTAAATAAAATGCTGTATTTATAAGTAACCTAAAAATAAAATTGGCAATTCTTAATGTTAGTTTTGCATTTGTAGGCTTAGAAGTCATACTTATTATCTCCTTTTACAATCAGTCTACTTCCATAATGATAGGTAAGATCATTGGATTTCGTTTTGTCTTCTTCCACACAAAGTCACTTAGGGAATCTTTAACCACTGTCTTCATTTTACCCCAGTCTGTAGTATTCTTGCTTAAACACTTTTCTAGTGCGTCATTAACAACTAATCTTGCCTCTTCCATTAAGTTTTCTGATTCTCGTACATAAACAAATCCTCTAGATACAATATCTGGTCCTGATAGAATTTGGTTTGTATATTTTTCTAACGTAACTACAACAATTAGCAAACCATTTTCTGATAAATGTTGTCTATCTCTTAATACGATATTACCAACATCACCAACTCCAAGTCCATCAACAAAAATACCTTGAGCTGGAACTTTACCAATTATACCTACATTGTCTTCCTTAAGTTCTAAAACATCACCTGTAGATATAACAAATATATTTTCTTTTGGTATTCCCATTGTTTGAGCCAATTCTTTATGCTTCATTAAATGTCTATATTCACCGTGAACTGGAATTGCATACTTTGGTTTTGTTAATGCGTAAATTAATTTTATTTCCTCTTGGCAAGCATGACCAGATACATGAGTATCTTGGAATATTACTTTAGCCCCCTTCATAGATAATTCATTAATTACCTTAAATACTGGTTTTTCATTACCAGGTATTGGAGTTGAGCTAAAAATAACTGTATCACCTGCTTTGATTGATATTTTTTTATGAATAGACGCTGCCATTCTAGGTAGAGCTGCCATTGCTTCACCTTGTGAACCTGTTGTAATTAATACAATTTGGTCGTCTGGATAATTTTTCATTTGTTCAATATCAATTAAAATATTTTCTGGCAGTGTAATATAACCGAGCTCAGTGGCTGTGGTAATAATATTTACCATACTTCTTCCTTCGATTACCACTTTTCGTCCAAATTTACTAGCAGAATTAATAATCTGTTGTACTCTGTCAACATTACTTGCAAAAGTAGCTACTATGATTCTACTATTAGTACTTTCAGCAAATATATTATCAAAGGTTTTACCTACTGAACTTTCAGACATGGTATAACCTGGTCTTTCAACATTGGTACTATCGCACATTAATGCAAGAACACCTTTCTTACCAAGTTCACCAAAACGTTGTAAATCGATTGTACTTCCAAAAACAGGAGTATAATCAACTTTAAAGTCTCCTGTATGAACAATCAAACCAACTGGTGTAAAGATTGCTAAACTTGCAGCATCTGCAATACTATGATTGGTTCTAATAAACTCAATACGAAAACATCCAAGGTTAATGGATTGACCATATTTAATTACTTTTCTTTTTGTTGATTTTAAAAGATTATGCTCTTTTAACTTGTTCTCAATAATACCAACGGTTAATTTTGTTGCGTATACAGGAACATTTATGTCTTTTAAAACATAAGGTAGGGCTCCTATATGATCTTCATGACCATGTGTAATTACAAATCCCTTAACCTTACTTATATTATCTTTAAGATATGTTACATCTGGAATAACTAAATCAATTCCTAACATATCATCTTCTGGGAAAGACAATCCACAATCTACTACGATAATACTATCTTCGTATTCAAATGCAGTTATATTCATTCCTATTTGTTCTAATCCTCCAAGGGGAATTATTTTTAACCCCTTTAAATCTGTACTATTTTCTTTCAAATGATTGCACCTCCAATGGTTATTTATGTACCAAAGTAATCCTATTAAAGTGCATTTCATATTTTATTAGATAGATATTCCACTATTCACTTTTTAATTAGTTTTGTCACTGCATTCGCTACAATATCCAAATAATTTCACTTCGTGATCTACCACTTTAAAATTCATGGCATCCTGTATCCTATTTTCTAAATCATCCATAAAATCGCCTTCAAATGTTAACACATTACCACAATTTAAACATATTAAGTGATGATGATGATGTGCATCTTCTTTGTTTCTACTGCTAATTTCATAACGCACAAACCCATCACCTAAATTCAACTTATCTATAAGATTTAAGTCTGTAAGTAATTGAATGGTGCGATAAACTGTAGCAAGCCCAATATCTGGGTTGTCGATTTTTACGCATTCATAAATTTCTTCAGCCGTTAAATGCCTATCCGGTCTACTTTCTAATGCTTCAAGTATCAATATTCTTTGTGTCGTTACTTTAAGCCCTTTTTCTTTTAATAATGTTTTGAATCGTTCCTGATTATCAGGCATGTAACATCACCTTCCCGATTTTATTTTTAATGAATTCTATCTAATGAAATAATTCATACTTACTCTAATTTGTAATAGATATTATTCTAACTTTGTACATATACTCTATATATTATTCTAATTCTATATCATCTAATAATTCTGCGAATATCTTGCCAACTAGCTCTAATTCTTTTTCATCTTCTACCATATCATAAATTGCTGCTTCGTCTGATTCCTCTGAAAGATCCTTTAAAATATAAGCATCTCCTTCTTCATCATCTTCAGCTGCATCAGTCACTAAAATGTAAGATATTCCATTAATCTTAGTTTGCTCCAAAATTTGAAATTCTACTTCTTCATTATCTTCTGTTGTAAAAATTACAGTGTTTTTATCTTGCATTATTATATTACTCTCCATTCTGCATGTGAAAATTCTTGATTTTTCACACTAATCCCTATTACTCTCATCTTCGTTTTGGTTATCTTGATTTTTGTTTTTGTAACTTAACATGTCTAAATAACCTTGTAAAATTATAACTGCAGCTACCTTA
The DNA here is from genome assembly GCA_023387635.1 of Bacillota bacterium. GTDB lineage: Bacteria > Bacillota > Clostridia > Lachnospirales > Lachnospiraceae > Anaerocolumna. The sequence continues at coordinate 17,525 of JAEWHU010000027.1, read as the reverse complement.
TCCACTACTTTATTTCTATCCTCACGTCTCACATCACCTTGTATCATAACTTTGTGTGCTTCTACAGTTGTTAGTCTTTCGTCCCAAAGTATAACTTCCAGTCCTGTTCTTTTCTCAATCATTTTAGCAAATTCTTCTGATTTTAATGCACGGTCTCCGATGGTATTATTCATATTCTTAGGATATCCAACTACAATACGTTCAACTTCATACTCTTTTATTAATTCTTCTATTCGAGCTAATGTTTGACGTAATTTATTATCTTGCTTTCTACGTATTGTTTCTATCCCTTGTGCTGTTATTAATAGACCATCGCTGATTGCAACACCAACTGTTACAGAACCATAATCTAGGCCCATTATCCTCATGACCAGCTCCTATCTGCGTGCTATCACGCGTACTTTTAAGGTAGTATTCTTATACTTTCCTTTTTATCTCAAATTATAATTAATATACGCTTCTAAAAGCTCTTCTAAAATCTCATCCCTTTCAACTTTCATAATTAAGCTTCTAGCTCCCTTATGATTTGTTATGTAGGTTGGATCTCCAGACATGACATATCCTACAATTTGATTTACAGGATTATAACCTTTTTCTGTCATAGCATTATAAACCGTGGATATTATGTCTTTTACTGATAGTTCGTTATCTTTTTGTACTTTAAAATATTGTGTATTATTAAATTCTTGCATATCATCACGCCCTTTACTCATCATTCTAAAAAGAATCTATATATGAATTAATTTTTCCACGAGTATTTATATATACATAATAATATATATTAAGAAAAATATCAATCCATTATTTCACAGAACATGATATCTTTATCTAAATGTGCTAATACTTTGACACTTTTTATCTCATTTGTATAATCATTATCGGCTAAAATAGCTAATTTTAAGTATCTTTCATTATGCCCCAATTGATACTTCACACCATTTATTACCACTTGTTCTTCAACTAGTATTCTTTCTTTCCTACCAATAAACGTTTCTCTGTAATTCTTTGCCATTTCTTTTTCTAATTCCATTAGAATATTACTACGTTCTGATTTAATTTCTTCTTTAATCTGATCTTTCATCGTAGCTGCCTTTGTACCTTTTCTTACTGAGTACTTAAATATATGCATACTTGCGAAATTTACTTTTTCTAAAAATTCTTTTGTTTCTATAAATTCCTCTTCAGTTTCCCCTGGGAAACCAACGATTACATCTGTTGTTATAGCAGGATTATCAAAATGTTTACGAAGTAATTCACATTTTTCATAATATTCTTCTGCAGAATATCTACGATTCATTCTTTTTAAAGTAGCATTTGAACCACTTTGTAATGACAAATGAAAATGTGGGCATAACTTTTCATTATTAGCTAAAGTCTTAACAAATTCTTCAGTTATTATTCGTGGCTCTAGTGAACCCAGTCTTATTCTAGCTAAACCATCAATTTCACTAATCTTTACAATTAAATCTAAAAGATGATTTCGTTTTATTACATCTTCATAATCACTAGTTTCCTCTGTTTTATCAAAATCAATACCATAAGAAGATAAATGAATACCAGTAAGTATAACCTCTTTATAACCCTTTTTTACAAGATTATTAACTTCTTTTATGACTTCTTCATCTCTTCTACTTCTTACTCTTCCTCTTGCATAAGGTATGATACAATAAGAACAAAATTGATTACATCCATCTTGTATTTTAATATAGGCTCTAGTTTTTTCAGCAACAGATTCTATACTTAACTCTTCATAAAAAGTTTCTTTTCCTATATCTATCACTGTATCCTTAGATTTATCTTCACCATATACATATTCTTTTAGTATATGCACAATATCTTTTTTCCTATTATTTCCTATTACTAAGTCAATAGCTACGTCTTCTTTTAATGTTTCTTCTGCTGCCTGTACATAACATCCCACTGCTATTACAATAGCATTTTCATTCATTTTTCTTGCTTTATGAAGCATTTGTCTAGATTTGCGATCTGCTATATTTGTAACTGTACATGTATTTATAACATATACATCTGCTTTTTCTGAAAAATCCACTACAACAAAACCTTGTTCTTCAAATAATTTTTGCATGGCTTCAGTTTCATATGAATTTACTTTACAACCCAGTGTTAAAAATGCAACTGTTTCTAAAATAATATCATCTTTTTTTATTCTGTTCATTTCTTTCCTTTCTAATATCAATCCTATCTTAAAGATAGATTATCTTAAGAGTCCTTAGGATCAACTGCTTGTACAATATCTAATATAAAAACTTAACATAACTTTTAATTTTATTACATACTTCCTTAATAATTAGCAAATATTATAATTTCAATAATATTTATTGGTCAACTTATACGTAATATCATCGAAGGATTCGTGCAATGTGCCACTAAGGGAAATGATTTTTATTTACTTTGTATATTGACTTTTATTGGGCTAACTTGTAGTATATAGTTGATAGAAAGATAGTAAACTATCCTAATAAATCAATAAAGGAGGAGTAAGTATGAAAGCAGTTAAAATCTCTCTTAATTCAATTGATAAGGTTAAAGCATTCGTAAATGATGTTACTAAATTTGATTCTGACTTTGATTTAGTATCTGGTAGATACGTAATTGATGCAAAATCAATTATGGGTATCTTCAGTTTAGATTTATCTAAGCCTATTAATTTGAATATCCATAATGAGGATTCCATAGATGCTATTCTTAGCATTTTAGCACCTTATATCGTGGAATAATTTATACGAAATTACTTATTGGGATACATTATGTATCCCTTTATTTGTATATATTTTTTTTAACAACTTTATATAAATACTAATTTGCTAGTTCAAGCTAAATGAAATTTTTATTCTCTATTATATTAAATATTTCATTTAGCTTTTTAAATCTTTAATTAACTAAAATAACTTCTTTTGTTTCTATAGCTGTTTGTACCATCTCTTCTATCTTTTCTTCTAAACTTCTTTCATTAAAACGAATTACTTTTAAACTTGGTTTTGTTACTGGATGCTTTGCAACAAAAATTGTACAACAATCTTCAAAAGGTAAAATAGAAGTTTCATACGTATTAATTCTTTCTGCAATATCCACAATATCTTGTTTATCAAAAGCTATTAATGGTCTATAAACAGGTAATGTACATACTTCATTTGTTGCAGCTAAACTATGAAGAGTCTGACTTGCAACTTGTCCTATACTTTCACCGGTAATTAATCCAAGACAACCAGTATCAATTGCAATTTTCTCTGCAATTCTCATCATGTATCTTCTCATAATAATAGTTAGTTCCTCGTGAGGACATTTTTCATAAATATATAATTGTATTTCTGTAAAATTAATTACATGTAATTTAATTGGTCCTGTATATCTAGATACTAATTTTGCAAGATCTACAACTTTTTCTTTTGCTCTTTCACTTGTATATGGTGGAGCATGGAAATAAACAGCATCAATTGATACCCCTCTTTTAGATACCATATATCCTGCAACAGGACTATCAATACCGCCAGATAATAATAGCATTGCTTTTCCATTGGTACCAACAGGCATACCACCAAGACCCATAATTACTTCTGAATAAACATAAGAACGATTTCTTACTTCTACCATTATACGTACTGATGGTGAATGAACATCTACTTTCATCTCTGGAAATCTATCTAATAAATATGCTCCCATTTTGATACATATTTCAGGAGATGTAAGAGGATAATTTTTATCTCCTCTTTTTGCTTCCATCTTAAAAGTGAAATTTTTATCTGGATATCTATTTTCAACGTAATCTCCAACTGCCACTTTTAATGCTTCCCATTCAATGGTATCTACAATCATAACAGGGCAGATTTGAGCTATACCAAATACTCGTTTTAATGCAGCAACTGTTTCTTCATAATCATAAACTTCAGGGCATTCAATGTAAATTCTTCCCTGTTCTTTTGTTACAAGATAATTGCCCAATTCTTTTAGTGAATTCTTTATTTGGTCTCTTAGGGCATTTTCAAATATATATCTATTCTTCCCCTTAATCCCTATTTCTGCGTATTTTATTAAAAATGCTTTATACATTTAATCTCACTTTCTGCATACTTACATGCCATTTGTTTATTTTTAGTGTCTTATATATCTTCTTAACATTGGAACTAATTCCATAAGGCAATCCGCTGCATACTCAATTTCATCCATTGTAGTAAACACCGAAAAACTAAATCTTAGGGTTGAATCTAAAAGATTTCCTTTTAGACCAATTGCTTTTAATGTTCCACTTAAATTAGGATGATTAGATGCACATGCAGAGCCTGAAGATACAAACACTCCTTTTTCTTCTAATGCGTGTAATAAAACCTCACTACGAATTCCTTCAAAACTCACACTGACAATATGTGGAGCGGACTCATATATATTATCACCAACACCGTTAATTGTAACCCCATCCAATCTAGATACTAACTCTATGAAAGACTTTTTTAACTCATAAAGATATTCTATTTTTTGTTCATGATCCTTATAAATTTCTGTAATAGCCACAGATAGTCCTGCAATACCTGGAACATTTTCCGTTCCTGAACGCATTCCTTTTTGATGACCTCCACCAAAAATTATAGGTTTTACTTTCACTTTATCACGTACATATAAAGCACCAATGCCTTTCGGTCCGTGAATTTTATGTCCACTTATGGATAACAAGTCAATACCCTCTTTTTTGGGATAGATATGATATTTTCCAAAACCTTGTATTGCATCTACATGAAATAATATATTAGGATTCTTTTCCTTGCATTTTTTTATTAATTCCTTAATAGGTTGAACGGAACCTATTTCATTGTTTACATACATAACTGATATTAATATTGTCTCGTCAGTTATTGCATCTATTAATTCATCTTCAAGAATTCTCCCACAAGAATCCACTGGTATATAGGATACCAAAAATCCATTTTCCTCTAAAAATATCAAAGGATTATGCACCGAAGGATGTTCTATCCTTGTTGTTATAATATGATTTCCACTACGTTTATTGGCAAGAGCTGTCCCAATCAATGCTAGGTTATTGGATTCTGTTCCTCCAGATGTGAAAAGAATTTCTTTAGTATCTACTTTTAGACTTTTTGCTATTACTTCTTTTGCACTCTTTACATATTTCTCAGCATCAATTCCTTTTTTATGCATTGATGAAGTATTACCATAATCATTAACCAGTGTCTCTATCATTATATCTTTTACTGAATCAAATACTTTTGTTGTAGCAGCATTATCAAGATATGCTTCCATAATTTGACCTCCATGTTCTGTGAATGAGTGCTTGCATTCATTCTCAGAACGCAAACTTCAGTGTGAAAGTGGTTTTCTTTCACACTTTTCCTCCAAGTAAAAAATGAGTGTTTCCATTCACTTTATCTATAGACATAATACTTAGGCGATACTCAATTATCACCTTAATGCCATTCTTTTATTATTTTATTCTTCCATTTGTAACATAATCATGGACAATATAGCAAGTCCTGCTGTTTCAGTCCTTAAAATTCGTTTTCCAAGAGTGATAGGTTTTACCCCTTGTGATACTGCATAATTTATTTCACTTTCTTCAAAACCACCCTCTGGCCCAATGAAAATTCCAACTGTTCCATTACTGTTTAGATTACTTATAATTTCCCTTGTCTTCTTTATATCATCCGCATTCTCATAAGGTATAAGATTGCAACCTAGTTTACTTGCATATAAAACCGCTTCTTTAAAACTCATGGTTTCTGAAACTTTAGGAATAATACCTCTACCTGACTGTTTCGCTGCACTAGTAACAATGGATTGCCATCTTTCTATTTTTTTAAGTTCTTTTTTCTTATCTTCTAATTTAACAACCGTTCTTTTTGTCATAACAGGTATAATCTCATATACGCCAAGCTCTACTGCTTTTTGAGTAATAAGTTCCATCTTATCTTTTTTGGGAAGTCCTTGGAAAAGATAGATTTTACCCTTTAATTCAGTATCTGATTCTCTACTTTCTTGTATACTTGCAATCACCTCATCATTACATTCGTTCTCTATTATACAATAGAAGTCTTTTCCTTGTCCATTACTAATTATTATTTTCTCTCCGACTTTCATTCTAAGCACATTTTTTATATGATTTACATCGGATCCCGTAATATATATTTTATCATCTTGAATTTGATTATCCTCTACATAAAAACGATTCATCACTTTAAACCTTTCTTTTATTAACTTTATTTGGGATTCAGGTATCAAAAGTCTAATTTTTATTATCGAATGAATATGAGTGTATAAAATTCTTTCGGCTTGCCTTTCCTTCAATCGATTTCTTGCACTTTATACGAAATCTTGGCATTCTAATACCTTTTGGAGCATGTCCATAGAAACATTCTTTTTATTTTTAATTCAACATTACAATTATAACACGTTAAAAATAAAAGTTATAGCCTTGTTAATAGAAAATCTAGCAAAAGGAATTAGAAAACCTTATCTCCAGTTTTCTAATTCCCAATATGTAAAAGATATACTTATAAAGAATATTCACAATTATCGAATAAGAAAGATAATTATATTATATTCTATCTAAGTCATACTAATATAATACATTACTTTTTCTTCGATTTAATCTTTACTAAATCTAAGTGTTTCCATTCCTTCTCTTATAATTTTACCGATGCTTTGATTATTTGCTCGACATATTCTTTTTAGACCAAATAATTTTTCCGGATTATCTCTACTGATTAGATTAACTCCATAAGTTACGGAAAGAGATGCTTTAAATCCTAAATTTCTAAGAATAGCATTTGTATTATCATTATATTTTCCATAAGGGTATGTATAGGTACTAGGAGTAGTATTTATTACAGACGTTATTTTATCTTGTAATGTTTTGATATCTTCTGCAAGAATAGATTCATAATGTGTAAAAGATTCATTCTTCATCTGACCACTTCCATAACGTCCATCTTTAACTTTATGTAAATTATACGAATGATTATTAATTTCTACTAGCCCTGTTTCTGACATTTCATACACTTGGTCCCATGTTATATGAGCATGCTCAATATTCTGGTCATCTACTTTTGAAAAATCATCTGTACTTTTGCCTATGATGGATAATACTATTTTCATGTTATATTTCTTAAGTAAAGGAAAAACATTTTTATAAGTACTTAGATAACCATCGTCAAAAGACAATATAATAGGGTTTTCTGGTAACTCTATACCATCATACACATAATCAATTACTTGTTTCATTGTTATAGTTGTGTAATTATTCTTTGCCAAGTATTTTAAGTCGCTTTCGAATTCAGAAGGAGTTATTACATCCTTCCCTAAATTTCTATTTTTTACTTGATGATACATTATAATTGGCACACAAATCTTTTGTGACTGTTGTGTTGTAGTAGTAGTAGTAATAGCTATTTCCGTTAAACTCCTAATAATTGAAATCAATAGTAAAATAAAAATCAAATCAAATAGTATCATACTGTAATATTTTTTGTAATTCAATAATTTACTCACTTATTTACCACCTATATATTTATATAGTTAATCATATGTAGTAAAAATGAATTATTGTACTAATTTTATATTGGACAAAATAAAAACCAAAAAAATTCACCCTACTAGGTAGGATGAACTTTACAAGGTCAAAGTTATGATATTTTTTTAGCCACAATGGATACCCAATCATTCATCTTTATAATCTCAACGATTTCAAAACCATTGCTTAAAATAGCCTCTTTTACTTGCTCTTCTTTTGTATTAATAATACCTGAACTAATGAATAAACCATTCGGTTTTAGATGCTTTCCAATTACACTTGATAATGGGATAATGATATCTGCTAATATATTGGCTACTACTATATCGTAGCATTCAAATCCAACTTCTGCTTGTATTTTATCATCTGTGATAATATCTCCGCTAAGAATTTTGATTTGATCTTTTGATATATGATTAACTTCTATATTCTCATATGCAGCAACCACAGCATTTGGATCAATATCCGTTGCTAATATATTCTTTGCACCTAATTTAGCACCAACAATAGATAATATACCACTACCAAATCCTACATCTAATAAGTTAATACCTTTTGTTATATACTTTTTCAGAGCTAAAATACACAACTTAGTAGTTTCGTGTGAACCAGTTCCAAATGCTGTTCCTGGATCAATTTCAATTACTAAATCATTTGGATTACTATTCTCTAACGTTTCCCATGTTGGTTTGATTACAATGGAATCGTCGATACGAAATGGTTTAAAAAATTCTTTCCAATTATTAATCCAATCTACATCTTCCGTTTCTGATATTTCAATTTCACCACTTCCGACATCAACAAATGTCGACAATTCTTCAAGTCCTTGTTTAATTTGTTCTATTGTCTCTGTTTCATCAGTACCATTATCTAGATAAAAACTAATAGTCGCTGTTTTGTCTTCTGTATTAAGTTCTGGAAGAATATCTATGAACATAGCTTTTTTTTCTTCCTCTGTGATTGGTACATTATCTATAACTTCTATACCATCTATACCTAGTTCACTTAGCATACCACTTACTAAATCGACTGCTTCTGCCATAGTTGATAAGGTTAATTTTGTCCACTTCATAATTTTTCTCCAAGTTCAAAGAGTGCTTGCATTCATTCTTTGAACACAAACCCAAGTGTGAAAGTGTTTATCTTTCACACTTATAGTCATGCCCTGTGTGATTTATATTTTTTAAACTTATTTTTATTTCTAAATTCATTTACCAAATAATTTTTTCTTACCTTTTTCTTTTTCTTTATCTTTATCTGAATTATTTACATCAGAAGTAGGTGATACACGATCATTCATTGCATCATCATATTTTTGTAAAAGGTCTTTTTGTTCTTGAGTTAATTTTGTTGGTACCGAAACAACAAGAGTAACATAATGATCCCCTCTAACTGCTTTATTACGTAGAGTTGGAACACCTTTTCCTCTTAATCTAACTTTGGTATCAGTTTGTGTACCAGCTTTAACTGTATATAATACATCTCCGTCAACTGTACTAATCTTAATATCTCCACCAAGTGCAGCTACCGGGAATGAGATTGGAACAGTTGAGTAAATATCATAATCTTGTCTTTGGAATATTGGATGTCTTGCTACTGTTACTTCAACTAATAAATCACCACGTTCTCCTCCGTTAGTACCAGGCTCACCTTTATCACGGATACGAATGCTTTGACCATTATCTATACCAGCTGGAATGGATACCCCAACTTTCTTCCTATTTGTAATATATCCTGAACCATAACAATCTGTACATTTTTCTTTAATGATAGAACCTGCTCCACGACAATCAGGACAAGTTTGAACATTTCTTACCATACCAAACAAGGATTGTTGTGTTGTCACCACTTGGCCACTACCACCACATCTACTACATGTATCTTTACTTGTTCCTGGTTTAGCACCACTTCCATGGCAAGTATGGCATTCATCTTTTAAGTTAAGTTCAATTTCTTTTTCTGTACCTGTTACAGCTTCTTCAAAAGTAATTCTAACTCCAGTACGTAGATTAGGGCCTTTCATAGGACCATTGTTAGCTCTTCTTGTACGTCCACCTCCGAATAAATCACCAAAGATATCGCCAAAAATATCTCCCATATCCATATTGTTAAAATCAAATCCACCTGCTCCGCCTGCGCCACCACTAAATGCTGAGTGTCCAAATTGATCATATTGTCTACGTTTTTCACTATCACTTAATATTGCATATGCTTCACTTGCTTCTTTGAATTTAACTTCCGCTTCCTGATTCCCTGGATTTGAATCTGGATGATATTTCTTCGCTAATTGTCTATAGGCCTTTTTAATCTCGTCGTCAGATGCTTGCCTTGATACGCCTAAGACCTCATAATAGTCGCGTTTATCTGCCATATGTTATCTTTCCTCCTTAAACTTTTAAAGCTAATATTCGCAATTTCTATGGTCAACTGGCTAACCTTAAATTGCTTTTATTCTATATCTGTATACATCACAATAGGGTGTTCAAAAAACTAACTTTACAAAATGAATATAAGATTTTATTCTTATATTCATTTTGATTAGCTACTGTTTTAAGACACCCTGTTATTTATTTGATTTTTGATTATATTTCTCTATAATCTCCATCTATTATGTCATCTGCATTATCTGCTTCGGATGCGCCACCAGCAGCTGACATATCAGGACCACCTTCTGCTCCACCTGATTGTTCATAAAGTTTAGAAAATAATTTCTGAGCACTTTCCATTAATTTCTCTTTTGCTGCTTTAATATCAGCAACTTCACCATCTGACATTACTTCTGGATTAGATTTTTCAACTAATTCTTTTAATCTTTGTAAATCAGCTTCAACAACTTCTTTGTCAGCAGCGTCTAATTTATCACCAACTTCAGTTAAAGCTTTTTCAGTTTGGAATACCATAGAATCAGCATCGTTTCTTGTTTCTATCGCTTCTTTACGTTTCTTATCTTGTGCTTCAAATTCAGCTGCTTCTTTTACTGCTTTTTCAATATCAGCATCGGATAGATTTGATCCTGCTGTAATTGTAATGTGTTGTTCTTTGCCTGTTCCTAAGTCTTTTGCAGATACATTTACGATACCATTAGCATCAATGTCAAATGTAACTTCGATTTGTGGAACACCTCTTCTTGCTGGTGGAATTCCATCTAGTCTAAACTGTCCAAGACTCTTGTTATCTTTGGCAAATTGTCTTTCACCTTGAACTACATTAATATCAACTGCTGTTTGATTATCAGCTGCTGTAGAGAAGATTTGACTCTTCTTTGTAGGTATTGTTGTATTTCTTTCGATTAATCTTGTAGCAACACCACCCATTGTTTCGATACTTAATGATAATGGAGTTACGTCAAGAAGTAAGATATCTCCTGCACCAGCATCACCTGCTAATTTACCACCTTGGATGGAAGCACCAATAGCAACACATTCATCTGGATTTAAGGATTTGCTTGGTTCATGACCAGTTAATTGTTTTACTTTATCTTGAACAGCAGGTACACGAGTAGAACCACCTACTAATAATACTTTTTTAAGTTCAGAAGCAGAGATACCAGCATCTTTTAATGCATTTTGTACTGGAATAGCTGTTCTTTCAACTAAATCATGTGTTAATTCATCAAATTTAGCACGAGTTAAGTTTAAGTCAAAATGTTTTGGACCTTCTGCTGTAGCTGTAATAAATGGAAGGTTAATGTTAGTTGTTGTAGAAGAAGATAACTCTTTCTTAGCTTTTTCTGCAGCTTCTTTTAATCTTTGAAGTGCCATTTTATCTAAGGATAAATCAACACCTTCCGCTTTTTTAAATTCATCAATCATATATCTTGTGATTCTTTCATCAAAGTCATCACCACCAAGTCTATTATCACCAGATGTAGATAATACTTCGATTACACCATCACCGATTTCAATGATAGATACGTCGAATGTACCACCACCTAAATCGTAAACCATGATTTTTTGTTCATGCTCATTATCAAGACCATATGCAAGAGCTGCAGCTGTTGGCTCGTTGATAATTCTCTTAACATCAAGACCTGCAATCTTACCTGCGTCTTTTGTCGCTTGTCTTTGAGCATCGTTAAAGTAAGCTGGAACTGTAATAACAGCTTCTGTAACTTTTTCACCTAAATAACTTTCTGCATCTGCTTTTAATTTTTGAAGTACCATTGCAGAGATTTCTTGTGGTGAATATTTTTTATCATCAATTGTAACTTTATAATCAGTACCCATATGTCTCTTAATAGACGCGATAGTTTTATCTGAATTAGTAACTGCCTGACGTTTTGCAGGTTCACCTACTAATCTTTCACCTGTTTTTGTAAATGCTACTACGGATGGAGTAGTTCTTGCTCCTTCAGTGTTAGCTATAATAACTGGTTTACCACCTTCCATAACGGCTACACATGAATTTGTTGTACCTAAATCGATTCCTATGATTTTTCCCATGATTTATTCCTCCTATTATTAATCACACTATATTTTATTATCTTTACAAACATATATTATATTCTATTTATAAATAAATTTAATTTACCACTTTTACCATACTGTGGCGAACTATCGTATCCTTAAAAGTATATCCCTTTAAGAATTCCTCTGCAACAATATTTTCACCTAACTCTTCATCCTCTGCATGCATTACTGCATTATGAAAATTAGGATCAAATTCTTTACCAACAGCTTCTATTTGTTTTAGCCCAACTTCTGTAAGTGTAGTAAGAAGTTGTTTATAAATTTTTTCCATTCCTTGAGCAAATGCTCCTTCTTTTTCTTCTTCAGATAAAGCACTAAGGCCTCTTTCAAAGTTATCTACTACTGGAAGTACTTTTTCAACAATACCTCTTGCACCGGTATCATACATTAGTGATTTTTCTTTTTCTGAACGTTTACGGAAGTTATCAAATTCAGCCATTGTTCTAATTAATCTATCATTCAGTTCTTCAATTTGAACGTCTTTTTTATCTTTCTTTTCTTTTTTATCCTTTTTAAAGAATGACTTAGAACTTTTTGCTTCTTCACCTGTGGCTTCTTCTTTTGAATCAGTCACATCCTCCTCTGCAGTTTCTTCTTCATTCAGAGAATCTTCTAAAACCACATCTTCATCTAATATTTCTTCTGTCGTTATATCCTTATCTTCCACTTTATAACCACCTTTCATTAATACTTAGGTTTTTTTCTTAAACAACTCATCAAGCTGCACCATAAGGGTGTGCAGTGTAGAGACAACCTTTTCATAATCCATTCTTTTTGGTCCGACAATCCCTATCTTTCCATAGACACCTTCTTCTAATTCATAGGTTGCTGTAACTACAGAACAATCTTTCATAGCTTCAACTGTTGTTTCACTACCAATATAGACTTGTATTCCTCTATTGTTTGAAGTAGAGTCATCAAATTTATTGGCTATTAATTCTGTAAGTTGCTTTTTTTCTTCAAAGGTACCCATTAGCTCTGTAACTTTTTCCATATCAGTAAGTTCAGGATACTTTAGTATGTTAGTAGCACCACTAGTAAATATTTCAACTTCATCTTCTTCACTAATTGCTTCAGCAATTGCATCAAGAATGTCACTAACTACATTACTGTAATTTCCAGCCTGTTCTTTTATTTTTTGAATTACATTCAAATTAATTTCTGATAAATCTAATCCTTGAAGATAGGTATTCAAAACAATATTTAACTTCAACAATATTTCTTTATCAACACTTACTTTTGTATCTAGTATTTTATTTTTTACAATATTACCTTCAATTACAATTACTGCTAGCAATTGATTAATATCCACTTCAGCTAATTGTATGAACTTAACTTTCTTACTTCGATACTTTGGTGTTGAAACTAAAGTTGCATAATTAGTATTAACAGCTAATAACTTAGCTACCTGTTGTAACAATAAATCTATTTTGTCTGCTTTTTGTAAAAGGATTTCTTTCATACTTTCCACTTCTTGAACTTTTTCATCTAACATAGTATCTACGTATAAACGATAACCTTTATCTGAAGGAATTCTACCTGCGGAAGTATGAGGCTGTAAGATGTAACCTAGTTCTTCTAAATCAGCCATCTCATTTCTAATAGTTGCAGAGCTAAGATTAAGATCCGTATATTTTGATATGGTTCGAGAGCCAACGGGTTCACCTGTCTCTAGATAGTTTTTAATAATTGCCTGTAAGATTTTTAATTTTCTTTCATCCAATTCCATCTTAACTCCCGTCCGCATGCTTTAGCATGCATATAAATCAAGATATGCGATATTTTTTTATCGCATTAATCCTATCCACGTGCTTTAGCACGTATTTAAATCAAGACATGCGATGGTTTTTCATCGCATTAATCCCGTCCGCATGCTTTAGCATGCATATAAATCAAGAAACATACAAGTATTTTACTTCATAATCTTTAATCTACTTTTTTGATTATTAGCACTCACTTTGATAGAGTGCTAATATCTTTATACATAAAATATCACTATCTAATTACTTTGTCAAGAATAATTTCATCTTTTTATATTTTTCTATAAAGATTTTTTATTTATATCTTGTGTAGATAATTTTTATTATGTCCTAAATTGTTATAATATAATAAGATATATTTTCACATTTATCTTACCAAATAAAACAAAAGGCATCCAATTAAGAATACCTTTTATTATTTTAAAAATAAGTTAAAAAATATTTATTTTATAATCAGCATTTGCAATTTCATTATTTTTAGATATGATTATTTCGTGATTCTGTATATGATTTATGTATCAAATAAGAACCTCACCATGACTGTATTACTAAGATCCATTCCCTTTGTTGTAAGGAATATGTGATTATCTTCATCCATTAATAAACCTTCCTTAATTGACTGCATGATTACATCGCCATATACATCATCTATAGAAGTTTGAAATAATTGATAAAATTCATCTCTACTGATACCTTTGGTTAATCTAAGACCAAGGAACATAAATTCCTCCATTTTTTGTTCTATGGTTAATGGTTCAATTTCTCTTCTTATGTCCTTCTTCTTATTTATAGATTCTATATATTCCTCTAAGTCCGTTTCATTATGAAATCTTACATTATTAATAAGAGATGCAGATCCAAGTCCCATTCCAAGATAATCGCCTAAAGTCCAATAGGTTAAATTCTGCTTACACTCATGATTCTCTTTGGAGTAATTGGATATCTCATATTGTAGATACCCCTTTTCTTTTAAGAATTCCCTTGTTTTACTATAAAGAAGACGATCTAATTCATCATCTTCCTCCATATCATGATATCTATCATAAAAAGGAGTTCCTTCTTCTATTATTAAGCTATAACATGAAATATGCTCAGGATTTAAGTTAGTAACTAATTCTAGATTCTTCATCCAACCATCTAGATTTTGTCCAGGAAGTGCTGACATTAAATCTATGTTAATATTGTCAAATCCAATCTCTCTAGCTAATTTATAATTGTCTAAAAATTCTTCGTAGGTATGAATTCTACCAAGTAGTTTTAATTCTTTATTATCACAGGATTGTAAACCAATACTAAGCCTATTAATACCAGCTTTTTTATACCACTGAAGTTTTTCCTTGCTAATAATCCCTGGATTCATCTCTAATGATATTTCAGGAACAAGATTACTCTTATCAATACTTGCAATTGTAAATATATCTTTTATGGTTTCCATAATATTATATATTTGTTCACCCTCGATTGCCGAAGGGGTTCCTCCACCAAAAAAGATGTTTTTTACTATATACTCTTTTCCAATATCTCTATAGCCTTTTATCTCTTCTATTAATGCATTAACATAATTGTCTTTTGTTTTCCTATCCCCTGTAGCTGATAAAAAGTCGCAATAATCACATTTTTTAACGCAAAAAGGGATATGAATATATAAACTCAGTTCTTTTTTACTATTTGCATTTGTATCTATCATAGCAACTCCCGTCTATGTGCAAAGCACATCTTTTAATCAAGACATGTGAGTAATTACTCCCGTCTATATAATTCTAAACCCATCCTAGTTTAAGAGTTCTCATTCTAGGATGGGTTAGTTTTTGTTTGTTATAGTATTCTAGTCTTCGTCTAATTTTAGTACACTCATAAAAGCCTTTTGAGGAATTTCTACATTACCAATTTGACGCATACGTTTCTTTCCTTCTTTTTGCTTTTCAAGTAACTTTCTCTTACGTGATATATCACCACCATAACATTTGGCAAGAACGTCTTTACGCATAGCTCTTACTGTTTCTCTTGCTATAACCTTACTACCAATTGCAGCTTGAATTGGTATCTCAAACAAATGTCTTGGAATTTCATCTTTTAATTTTTCACACATTCTTCTTCCACGCTCTTGAGCAGTTTCGGCATGTACAATAAAAGATAATGCATCTACTTCTTCTTTGTTAATTAGGATATCTAACTTAACTAGTTGTGATGTCTCATAACCTTTCATTTCATAATCAAAAGAAGCATATCCTCTTGATCTTGATTTTAATGCATCAAAGAAGTCATATATAATTTCATTTAATGGAAGTTCGTATTTTAGTAGCGCTCTTGTTTCTTCCATATATTCCATTCCAAGATACACACCTCTACGTTCTTGACACAAACTCATTATGGAACCTACAAATTCAGTAGTTACCATAATCTCAGCACGTACAATTGGTTCCTCCATAAATTGAATATGAGTTGGTTCTGGTAAATTTGAAGGATTTGTTATATCCATTACAGTACCATCAGTTTTGTGTACTTTATAAATAACACTAGGCGCTGTTGTAACAATATCTAAATTATATTCTCTTTCTAATCTTTCTTGAATAATTTCAAGATGAAGTAGTCCTAAAAATCCACAACGGTAACCAAAACCAAGAGCTATGGAAGTTTCTGGCTCAAATTGTAGTGCTGCATCATTTAATTGAAGCTTTTCAAGTGCATCTCTAAGATCAGGATATTTTGCTCCATCTGCAGGATACATACCACAATATACCATTGGGTTAACTTTCTTATATCCAGGTAGGGCCTCTTTACAAGGATTTTGTGCATCTGTTACCGTATCACCTACTCGTGTTTCCTTAACATTTTTTAAACTTGCAGTAATATATCCTACACTACCCGCTGTCAATTCATCGCAAGGTATAAATTGTCCAGCACCAAAAGTTCCAATTTCCACAACTTCTGCTTTTACACCAGTTGCCATCATCTTAATTTCAGTACCTCTTGTAACTTTACCTTCCATGATACGACAGAAAATAATTACGCCTTTGTAGGAATCATATTTTGAGTCAAATATCAAAGCTTGTAAAGGCGCATTTACATCTCCTTTTGGAGCTGATATTTTATGAACAATTTGCTCTAATACTTCTTCAATATTAATTCCATTCTTTGCTGATATTAAAGGTGCTTCATCTGCTTCAATTCCAATTACGTCTTCAATCTCTGCTTTTACTCGGTCTGGGTCTGCACTAGGTAGATCTATTTTGTTTATAACAGGAACAATATCTAAGTTATGATCGATTGCTAAATAAACATTAGCTAATGTCTGTGCTTCGATTCCTTGAGCTGCATCAACTACTAAGATAGCACCTTCACAAGCTGCAAGGCTTCTAGAAACCTCGTAGTTAAAGTCAACATGCCCTGGTGTATCAATTAAATTAAATATATATTCATTGCCATCCTTAGCTTTATAGACTGTACGCACTGTCTGTGCCTTTATTGTTATTCCACGTTCCCTCTCAAGGTCCATATTGTCAAGGACTTGAGATTGCATTTCTCTACTTGTTAATAAGCCAGTCTTCTCGATAATGCGATCGGCTAAAGTTGATTTACCATGATCTATATGGGCAATTATGCAAAAATTACGAATTTTGCTCTGATCCATTTTTTAAATTCCTCCGTAAGTGAGTTGTTTTCTGTTGTATTATAGCATAGAGCTTTACCATATACAAGAAAAAGAGTATCAACCACTTAGAAACCTTGTATAATAATAATTGTAGTATTGTCCATTTC
>JAEWHU010000021.1 GCA_023387635.1 Bacillota bacterium | reverse complement strand
ATTTCTACTATTTCTGAATTAGTGTTAGAGCCAAGTAAGGTTCCTATAAGATTTTTTCTTGTAGCAGTTAACAACCCTATTTCCTCTACCCCTTTGTCCATAACAAAGGAATTATAATATAAATCATAGGGTGAATATATTTCTTTCCCTTTGATTGGAAGAAGAACCAAAATAATTAAATAACTAATTATACAACCACTTAATATGTAACCTTGATTTATATCCTCATTTCGTTTATTTTTCTTAGGAAGAAAAATAAATATTCCAATGATAGGTGATATAAAAATGAAAAGTGGTAATAAATTTTTCAACAATACGCTAACTAAGATAGAATAATAACTAAAAACATCTACTCCAACAGTTTCTATTGTATAAAAGGTTAAAAATGTTTTAAAAATATCATAATACACATATTGAACCATATAGATAAGACAAAGTACAATAGATAGACTACATACAACCGTTTTGTATACTTTTTGTTTTAAAAATCCTACAATGAAATTTAATAACAAACCTATTGGTATTGCAAATGCGATAGGAAACAGCATTTTAACGGTAAAGAAATTATACACAACTCCATGAAATAACCATTCATAAAATATAATTAACAAAGAAAATAAAAAATATTGAACTAACGGGCAAATTCTTTCTTTTATACCCTTTATTAAATTAATTGCTTTTTCTAGGTCTCTTTTTGCAACTTCTTTTGTATAAGCTTCTTTTGCATCAACATCTTTTGTATTAACTTCTGTTGCACTAACTTCTGTTTTTACAACACCTGTTGTATCAACACCTGTTGGTTCCCCACCATTACAGTCCATATCCATTCTCCTAAATATAGTATTAAGGTAATATATCTATTTCAATAAATTTTATATCATTTTTAAAACGATAGACCCTTTTCCATTACTACTATAGATATTCCCTAAACTACCATTTATGATTGTCATTTGGGGTGCTTTATGTCCTATATCTGCATCTAATATAATTGGGACATTCAACTCATTTAGTACAGATAGAACTGCTTCATCATATGATATATAGTAGTCCTCATTAAAAAACGCTGGTCTTCCAAAAATAAACCCTTTCGCATATTGAAACCATCCAGCTTCTTTTAATTGCCATAGCCCTCTTGATATAGATTCACTATCTAGAGAAAAGCTTTCTAAATACCATAGGAATCCATCTTCTTTATACAATTCTAAGAATTTTTTTGTTTCATCAAAACGAGTTCCAACTAGGTTTAGTAATACATCAAGACATCCCCCTAGCATTCTACCACTCATTTCTATTTCATTCCCGCCACTGATATTTCTCCACTTGACTTCTTTTTCTAATACATACCCTTCAAGACCTGTTATTCTATCATGATATCCATCTTCATATAAATCAAAACTATCTTGTTTTATATCTTTACCTTCTAAAATAGCCAAACTATTTTCCACCGATTTATGCCATGTCTCCATGCCAAAATCATTAAAGTTATTCCCATATGCAGTAGCTATATTACATTTGGTTGTTATCAAATAAGTAAGGCTTGTGTTATCTGAATAACCCATAAACCACTTAGGATTCTTTTCAATTTTATCAAAGTCTAATTTTGATAACATCTCCATAAGAAAATCGCCACCCTTAGCTGAAACAATAAAGCTAACTTCTTTATTTTCTAGTAGTTGTTCAAATTCTTTTGCTCTAGTTATAGCATCTGTACTTCTACCTTTTTCACTAGTTCGGACATTGGGTGTTTCTATTACCTTATACCCTCTCTCCTTAAGTTTTAACTTTGCATTGTCAAGTCTTGTATAATCTGTCTCCTTCTTGTTTCCATCAGAAGGTGCAGTAACTCCTATCACATCGTCCTGCTTTAAAAAATTAGGATAAATCATATTAACCTCCATATGTCTGCCATCCTAGCCCTCGTATCATAATTAAAGACATCTCTTGTATTTCTAATAAATGTATCAACTTCTATAGTTTATTCCGTTACATATGGTTTTACCAACGCTTCAAATTCCTCATATTTATTTAAGATATAATCCTTAAAATCCTCTTCATTACGTTTTAGTTCTAATGCTAGCTCTACAATAAATGTAGGAATGTCTTCTTTCTTTAAGAAACCAATTTTATTGCCAAACTCAGTCTTATCTTTACTAAAACATCCACCTACATGTAATTCGAATACATCACAAACCTTATCATCTATTCTCTTTTTTCCACCTGCAAATCCAAGTGTACTTACTTGATGCCTAGCACAAGAATTATTGCATCCAGAAATATATATGGATGGTAGATAGTCATCATCAATGTTGTTTTCTCTAAGTGCTTCTAATATATCCGTACATAGTTCCTGACTTTGTTCTATACCAATTTGACAGGTTGGAACTCCAACACAACTAACACTCATTTCAACTTTTGTTTTCTGTCTTACATCTTTCATAAGTTCAAGTAATTCTTTTGCTTTACTATGACTAAGATTCCTAATATACATACTTTCCGTCATACTAAGGCGAATATCTACGTCATTTAATGTATCTAGAAATAAAATTAAATTCTCTAGAGCATCTAAAGGCATCTGACCACACAAAGGATGTATCACAACTGTATATAACCCTTTTTGCTTTTGTGGAATAAGGTTATTCTCTATTTCATCATTAGTATTATTTATGTTAATCTCTGTATCTTCTGATAATTCTGGTGTAATCTCTTCTAATTTTAAAGTAGATTTTACTTCTGTAAGGTGCTTCTTATATGCTTTAAGAAATTCCTCTTCTCCCATACGTCTTGGCACATAACGTAATCTAGCCTTCGCCTTGTTTTCATAATCACCTTCAGAGACAAATAACCTAGTGACAGCTTCTACATGATAAAGAACCTCCTCTGGTGGAACTAATTCATCATAGTGCAATGCCGTAGCTGGATTATTACCAAGTCCACCAGCTATAAAAACTTTAAAATAAGGTTTGCCATTCTCTTTGACCGCTATAAAGCCTAAATCGTTAATCGTACAGTTAGCCAAATCTTTGTCGCTATTTGAAAATGCTATTTTTAGTTTCCTTGGTAGATGATACTCTGTTATTCTATCCATTAGATACCTATTCACTAAAAGGGCAAATGGAGTAACATCAAAAGCTTCCTTTATTTCTACTCCAGACAAAGGTGACAATGCTATATTTCTTGGGAAATTACCGCCACCACCACGAGTATATAATCCATGGTCTATGGATTCTTCCATAATATCACATACGTGATCAAAATCTAAATCATGTAATTGTATTGCTTGTCTTGTAGTCAAATGTATTTGTTTTAAACCATATTGTTTTGCAAGACTTGTTATAAATTTAAGGTGTGAAAAACTTAAGACTCCTGAAGGTATTCTTAGGCGAATCATAAACTTACTACCGCCACGTTGTGCATAAACACCCATTCCTCCAGAGTTTCCTTTAAACTCATTTACTGTTATTTCCTTATTAACAAACTTATGCCCGATTTCTCTGAAACTGGCGATCTCATCTTTTAATTTTTGATTAAATTCATTCATATTACCTTGTTACTCCTTTTCTTTTGTTAATTTATTTACTTTAATAATTCTATCATAACTTTAGAATAAAATAATTTTTCATTAAAGTCAAATCCTAGAGGTTTATTTTTCTATTATAACCATTCTATATACTATTAGTCTATCCCCTTAATTTGCATAAAAGCTACGAATTAGTATACAGCTTCTGATTAAAAGTCACTATAATAAATATCGCCAACCACTTCATTGCACAGTGATTAGCGATATAAATTTTATTTTATGTGTAGAAATTTTTTTTACTTAATCATTCAATAACTCTTTTGCTTCATTGGAATTTAAGATAGAACGGAATATTGACACCCTTATTATTTCTTTTCCATCATTTGTACTATGCATATCTACAGTCAAATATATTCTGGTATCATATTCTTCATCCACCGCCCAGCCATCTCCGAACCTTGAGTTAATACCAATTCCTAACCATGAAACGCGGTTGGAGATTTAATCATCTTTTATAATTTCTTTATACGTTCAATTGCTTCTAAAGTATTTTCATAAGTGCCAAAAGCAGTAAGTCTAAAATAACCTTCTCCACTAGGACCAAAGCCTGAACCCGGTGTTCCTACAACATTTGCCTCTTTTAATAAATAATCAAAATATTCCCATGAAGTCATATTATTCGGTGTTTTTAACCAGATATATGGTGCATTTACACCACCGGATACGATATAACCAGCATCTGTTAATCCACTACGAATAATTCTTGCATTATTCATATAATATTCTATTTGTTCCCTGGTTTGTGCTTTTCCTTCTGGTGAATAAATAGCTGCTCCAGCAGCTTGGATGATATATGGAGCACCATTAAACTTCGTACCATGTCTTCTTGCCCATAAACTATTCAGTGATACACTGCCACACTTTAGTTCTTTTGGAATTACAGTAAATCCAAGTCTTGTACCGGTAAAACCTGCATTCTTAGAATAACTTCTAAGCTCAATTGCACAAGTTTTAGCTCCTTCACATTCGTATATAGTATGAGGAACATCCTCTTCACTAATATATGCTTCGTAAGCAGCATCATAAATAATAACTGCACCAACTTTATTCGCATAGTCAACCCACTCTTGTAACTGCGCCTTAGTAAGGGTAGAACCAGTTGGGTTGTTTGGAAAACACAAATAAATAATATCTGGTTCTTCCTTTGGGAGTTCAGGTGCGAAATTATTATCTTTTGTACATGGCATATAGATTACATTACTCCAGCGTCCTTGTTCTTTTATATATTCACCAGTTCTTCCAGCCATAGCATTGGTATCTACATATACTGGATATACTGGATCGCATACTGCTATTTTATTATTAACATCGAAGATATCTCCGATATTACCGGAATCACTTTTGGCTCCATCGCTAACAAATATTTCATCAATATCAATGATTACACCTCTTGATTTATAATCATTTTCTGCAATTTTTACTCTCAAAAATTCATAACCTAAATCAGGCGCATAACCTTTAAAAGTTTCTTTTACACTCATTTCATCTGTCGCTTTATGAAGCGCATCAATTACTGCAGGTACTAATGGAAGGGTAACATCACCAATTCCAAGTCTTATAATTTTCTTATCCGGATTCTCATTTGTAAATACTTTTACTTTTTTAGCTATATCTGAAAATAAATAACTACCAGGTAATTTTAAATAATTTTCATTAATTCTAAACATAGGTCTCCAGTCTGCGTGCCCTGCACGCTGTTATAGAATTTCCCCCTCAAATACTACTTTAGCAGCTCCTGTCATAAAGATAGTATCTTTTTGCCTATCATAACACACCCTTAATTCTCCACCTAAAAGTTTTACAGTTACTTCATCATCCGTAAGTTCATTCATGATACATGCATATACACTTGCACATGCGCCAGTACCACATGCTAATGTTTCCCCAGAACCTCTCTCCCATACTCTCATATCAATAGTATTTCTATCTATTACATGAATAAATTCCGTGTTCGTTCTTTCAGGAAATATTTCATGATTTTCAAATAATGGGCCGATTTTCTCAATATCAATTGCTTTTGTGTCATCAACATATACAATTGCATGTGGATTCCCCATAGATACACATGTAATATTATATGTCTTATTACCAACTAATATAGGCATATTTTTTACCACATCCATAGAACTTATTACGGGAATTAATTCTGGTTTTGTAATAGGACTTCCCATATTAACAGTAACTTCTACCACTTTTTTTTCTTTACTTTTTTCACCTAAAAGGGAGGTCTCATAATCAAGTTTCAAATCAAGATATTTAATACCAGCTCCAGTTTCTATGGATATACTCGTTTTATCTGTTAATCCATAGTCATAAACATATTTTGCTACACAACGAATACCATTACCACACATTCCTGACTTTGAACCATCTGCATTGTACATATCCATATAAAAATCAGCTTTATTTGATGATTTTATAAGAATAAGACCATCTGATCCAACACCAAAATGTCTATCGCTTACTTTTTTCGCCAATTCAGTGCCATCCATCATACTATTCTCAACACAATCTATATAAACGTAATCATTTCCACAACCTTGTAACTTAGTAAATTTCATATTAATCTCCATTCTGCCGTGAGCAAATTTTTTGTTTTCACACTAGCTCCCATTTCACTAGTTATATCAAACTAGCTTAAGCTAGCTTGCACACCATATCTATAATAATCTTATAATCATCTCTGACATTTCTACTAGATTTGTACCACTATCCATACTGTTTTTTTGTATGTATCTATGGGCTTCATCTTCTGTCATATTATTGCGTTCCATAAGGATTTGTTTTGCTTTTAATATAATTGCTTTATCTTCTTCCGATCTTTTTGATGGCTTATCTTTTTCTTTCTTTCTCTTTCTCTGATACCTATAGCTCATCATCTGTAAGGTATTTAATAAATCATGCTTTTTAATTGGCATACTTAAGCAAACAATGTTATTATCCGTACATTCGGAAAGCTTAGCAGGTGACGCTACCAATAGCATTTCAAATCCCTTAGGCAAATAGTTGTTAAGTTCACTATAATGCATATCTGAAAGCCTATAACCACATAAAATAATACCACCGTCAAGTTCATTTGCAATAGTAATTACCCCAGCTCCCGTAGTACAAACTGCATTAACGTCAAAACCATTCTGTATTAAAGCGTTTTTTATATTCGTTGCATCTTCTATCTTTGGAAATGCTATAATTATACTTAACACATCTTCACCTCCATCGCTTCTTCTAAATCGGCGCTATCGCCTGTTATATGCGATGTAAGTATTGATCTAATTCCCATTTTGATACTTGAATGTTGTATTGTTCCCATTCTGATTTCTTTGCTTGAATATATTTGTTTGTTAAGTGTTCACCTAAAATTTTTTTTATAAACTCATTTTTTTCTAACTCTTCAATTGCCTCTTCTAATGTAGAAGGTAAATTCATAATTCCTAATTCTTTTCTTTCCTCTTTCGTAAGTTCATAAATATTATAATCTACACTTTTTGGAGGTGTTAATTTATTCTTAATTCCATCAAGTCCCGCTGCAAGACATACCGCAATTGCTAAATATGGGTTTGCAGATGGATCTGGAGAACGAAGTTCTATTCTAGTTTCACTACCTCTTGAAGTAGGAATTCTAATTAGAGGACTACGGCTATTAGCTGACCATGCAATATAAACTGGTGCCTCATATCCTGGTATTAGACGTTTGTAGGAATTAATTAGTGGATTGGTAATGGCTGTCATAGCCTTTATATGTTTCATTATTCCTGCTATAAAGTGATAAGCATCATCACTTAATCCTAGTTCACCATCTGGATCATAAAATATATTAACTCCATTTTTACTAAGTGACATATTAATATGCATCCCTGAACCATTCACACCAAACTTTGGTTTTGGCATAAAAGTTGCATGAAGCCCATGTCGTTTTGCTATGGTTCTAACTACTAATTTAAATGTCATTATATTATCTGCAGCTTTTAAGGCATCTTCATATTTTACATCAATTTCATGTTGTGCTGGTGCACTTTCATGATGTGATGCTTCTACTTCAAATCCCATATCTTCTAATGTCATTACCATTTCTCTTCTAGCATTTTCACCTGCATCTACTGGGCCTACATCAAAATATCCACCCCGTTCTGTTGTTCTATCTGTTGGACTTCCATCATCTTCTAGATTAAATAAGAAGAATTCACATTCAGGACCAACATCAAACGTAAATCCAAGTTCTTTCGCTTCCCCTACTACCTTTTTTAAGATATATCTAGGATCACCCTCAAAAGGCGTTCCATCTGGTCGATATACGTCACAAAGGAATCTTGCAACTTTTCCTTGTTGTGGTCTCCATGGAAATATTTCAAATGTATCTAAATCAGGATATAAATACATATCTGATTCTTCAACGCGTACAAACCCTTCAATAGAGGAGCCATCAAACATACACTTATTATCTAAAACCTTGTCTAGTTGACTTGTTGTAACCGCTACATTTTTTAAATACCCAAAAATATCTGTAAATTGTAGCCTTATAAATTCCACGTCCTCATCTTCTACTATCCGTATAATATCTTGCTTTGTATAACGGCTCATACTATGCACCCATTGCATATGGCAGATTTGTCTGCCATATTGCCACTAATAAAAAGAGTGAAAGAATCACATCGTGGCACCTTTCTTTATTTATATTTTCTTTCACTCTTCCCTCTCTTTATCAAAAAATCCTAAAAAAAAGGCGAGAGTACTCCTTTACAGAACACCTTCGCCATGTTGTAATCATAATAACAGTCACTGTTTTATTTGTCAATATATAAGTATATGTTTTACATACTTTTAGTATATGTTTTACATACTCTTAGTATATGCTTTATAAAAGATTTTACACTTTCTTTTTTAAACTTTTTATTCATTTGTTATTGTTCGTTAAATACTAAAACAACTTATTCCAATATACGTGTTATACAAACATTTAAATAGTTCTTATCATTTTTAAGGTCAATTAAAAGTGGTTCCTCAGTTAATCGAACCAAAGGTCTTAATATACTATCTGAATAGTTTTCTACTACGATTGCTGTCATCTTATTGCTTAATTCTACACAACTACCTAGAGGGTATACTGCTACACATTGTAAAAACTTCACAACTATAGAAGTGTCAAATGAACGATTTCCATCACCCATTAAAAACTCAATTGCCTCTGGTGGTGAATAAGCTTTATGGTATGCTCTATCTGATGTCATTGCATCATATGTATCTGCTATGGCTATGATTCTTCCATATTTACTAATTTCTTCTCCCTTTAATCCCATAGGATAGCCCGTTCCATCGTATCTTTCATGATGCTGTAGGACTACTGCTTTTATTGTACTAGTAAGTTCTCTACATCCCTTTAGAATCTCATACCCCTTCATAGGATGAGTCTTTATTATCTCAAATTCTTCTTTGGTTAACCTACCAGGCTTATCTAATATTTCGATTGGTATATATCTTTTTCCAATATCATGTAAAATACCAGTAGTTCCTAAATGTAATAATTCAGAGTGTGTTAAGTTAAGCTTTATTCCAATAAGTACTGAATATATGCTTACATTTACACAATGTAGATATGTATATTCGTGATGTCCTAATATTCGATTCATATTACTTACAACATCTTTATTCGCTATAACACTTTCAACGATATCCTTTATATTTGGCATTAAATCAATAACATTGCCATTTTTCTTCATAATCTCTTCTAGTCTAGATGCAGTTTCCAAACGTAGCTTTTCAGAGACTATATCTTCAATATGAATATCTTTAGATATTTCATCATCAATATAAACACCAACATATCCTAATTCTTTTAATCTACCTACCATGCTACTTGTTAGGATATAATTTTCACGAAGCATTATGGTACCATTTTCACCATAAACAGGTTTTGCAAGCTTTGCGCCAGGTGCTACCTTATCTATTGATAGAAATCTCATTCTTATTCATCCTCCATTGTACTACATTAAAACATAGTCTCAATTGAGGATTATAACATAAATGTATATATATTAATATATATATTTTTGCATTTATGAAAAATATATTGCTTTTTGTAATATTATTATATATTGTAGAATGTCATTGAAATTAATGTAGAATATAAGCAAAATAAATTATATCCATTAAGATAGTATCATTCTATCATTGGCAAATTCTTCACCACTTGCTATTTCAAACTTTGCTAGCAAATCTTTTACCTTTAAGTTTTTCTTCTCTTCACCCTCTATATCAAAGATAACTTTTCCATCATACATCATAATTAGCCTATTACCATATTCTATAGCATTTTTCATATTATGTGTTACCATAAGAGCAGTTAAAGCCTGTTCTTCCACAATCTGTTCTGTTAACTCAAGTACTCTCTTTGCTGTTTTTGGATCCAGGGCTGCTGTATGTTCATCTAATAGTAAAAGCTTAGGTTTATTTAATGTAGCCATCAAAAGGGTAAGAGCTTGCCTTTGTCCACCAGATAACAGTCCTACTTTAGAACTTAATCTAGTTTCTAATCCTAACTCTAATGGCTTTAATAGATTTGCATATAATACCTTTTCCTCTTTTGTAATCCCCCAACGAAAGCCTCTTTTCTTACCTCTTCTATAGGCAAGCGCCAAATTTTCTTGAATCTCCATATGAGAAGCTGTTCCAATCATTGGATCTTGAAACACTCTACCTAGGTATTTTGCTCTTTCGTGTTCTGGTAATTTAGTAATATCGATCCCATCTAATTGTATGGAGCCTGAATCAGGAAGATGTACTCCAGCTACCATATTTAACATAGTCGATTTTCCTGCACCATTTCCTCCGATAACAGTTATAAAATCTCCTTGATTCATATGAAGATTAAGACCTTTTAGAACCATCTTTTCATTAATGGTGTTGGTATTAAAGGTTTTATATATATTATTAATATTAAGCATTCTTTCTTCCCTCCCTTACTAGCACTAATATTTTATTTCTAACCACTGGAAAAGAAAGTGCTATAGTTACAATTACTGCTGTAAGAAGTTTCATATAGTCAGTGTTAAGCCCAAGTTGTAATACAACTGCTATAATGATACGATATATTATTGAACCCATGACAATTGCTATTAATTTTAGAAAGAAAGAACTTTTTTTAGGAACCATTACCTCACCTATAACAATAGAGGCTAGACCAATTACAATGGCACCTGTTCCCATACCAACGTCTCCATAACCTTGACTTTGTGCCACTAACCCACCAGACAATGCTATTAAACCATTGCCAAGTACTAATCCAAGGATTTTCATCTTGTCAGTACTAGAGCCCTGTGCTCTTACCATTGCTTCATTATTACCCGTTGCTCTTATAGCGCATCCAATTTCGGTCCCAAAAAACCAATATAAGAAACAAATAACGACCATACAGAATATGATTCCAAGTCCGATAGTCACTAAGGTTTGAAACGTAGAATCTCTCATACCTAAAACATATCC
>JAEWHU010000368.1 GCA_023387635.1 Bacillota bacterium | reverse complement strand
GATTGTGTAAAGTCCGTTCCTTAATAAGGCAGTAAGTTCTTATTATTGTAACATTAGAGGAGGCTGTTACAAAAGACTGATTTTAGTCATATTGTAACAGCCCCTCTATGTTATTAAAAAACAATTGATTTAGTAGTCACTCTATTCTCCAATGGTATAAGTTAAAGTTTCATTTTTAAAGTCATATTTTAAAGTCAAACTCTTTACACCTTCTTTCACTTCAAAAGCGATCCAACCTTCATTTGTACCAAAATTTAAATCCGTTCCTGTCATTCTAACTATTCCTAAATCATTAATAAAATTATCATCAATTCTTTTATACACATTAGCTTGGTCATCTGTTAGTGTAAACTTCTCCCAAATTATTGTTTCTTTACTATCATGTTTTGAAATATTCATTTTAATAAGAACATATTCGTATCCACTAGTTGCTTTTTGTACGAATTTATTGGTAGTTGTATCTGTATATCCTAATACAACATCAACATTCTCTAATGTATCATCTATTATCACATCTTGAATTATAATGTTCCATCCCCCTGCTGATACATCTACAGGTACAAAAGTAGCTTCACCCATCCTATCACTATCAAACATATCTTCTAAATCGTTTACTAAATGATCTCCCACATCTTTTATATCTTCTCCCACATTCTCAAAGTTATCTTTTACACCCTCCACAGTATCTTCAACTATATTTGCTGTATCTAGTTTCTTTTCATTTTCTATACGCTCTGATTCTTCGTTGGTAACAGTACGCTTACATGCCACCATATTAAAAACTAATACTGATGCTAGAGCCATTAATAAACATAATTTTCGCATAATTTGCCCTCCAAGTTCTGTAAATGAGTTTTACATTCACAGAACGCAAAACTCTTCTTAATCATACTTTTTCCTTTTTGAAAGGTATTATACAAAATCATCATGAATCATAATGATATTTTCAAATATAAAAATAAAAGCAAACTTAAAATAACCATAAGATTGCTTTTATTTTTGCTTTTGCTATTACCTATAATTTTTTATATATTCTATCCATTTCTCATATACAACTTGGGCAGACTCACCAAATATTTCTTGATACTTCTCAGTTTTAATCAGTTCTATCACCTTTTCCCATCCATAAGTAACATCAAGATACTCGATATAAGTATGTGCTAAACTATAACCACCTATATTAGCGAACTTGATTGGATTAATGCTTACATTATCTTAAATTTTACCATTTTCCTACGAATTAAATAATAACTAACAAATAAAATAGATGTAATAAACCATGTTAGTGGATAACTAAACATAACTGTTTTAATATCTCTCCATATAGGTACAGCCGTTTGTAACCATATAATACGAAGTACACAGATACCGAATAAACTAATTATCATTGGTTTAATAGCATCTCCCATAGCCCTTAAGGAACCTGATATTATTTCTACACAAACATAGGTTACATAAAAAGGTACCATAAACCTAAGCATTACTGTTCCCATACTTATTACACTTTTATCATCGGTAAATAAAAGATAAATATAACTTCCCATAAAGTATAAGATAATACTCATAACGATTGCTGTTGATACAGCCATAGTTAAACATACTCTTATTCCTTTATCTACTCTCTCCTTCTTACCAGCACCATAATTTTGACCTACAAAAGTCGTTACTGATATTCCAAAAGCACTCATTGTCATCCAGAATATACCATCAATTTTAGAATAAGCAGACCAAGCTGCTACCGTATCCGTACCAAAGCTGTTTACATTGGATTGAATGAAAAGATTGGAGGTTGAATACATAAGGGACTGAACACCTGCTGGTAAACCAATATATATAATTTTTTTAAGTATTTCTTTATGAAATCTAATTTTTCTAAGTTCTAGTTTATAATCATTATTGGTTCTCATTAATACAATACTTACTAGAATAGCACTACAGATTTGTGAAATGATAGTAGCAAGAGCTGCTCCAGCCACATTCCAATGAAAAACTACAACAAAAAGCAGGTCAAGAACAATATTTATAAAACAACTTAATATGAGGAAATACAATGGTCTTTTTGAATCACCAATTGCACGTAATATTCCAGCTCCCATGTTATAAACAAGATTTGCTATCATTCCAATGAAATATATTCTTATATAAGTTAAGGAATATGGTATAATCTCTTTTGGAGTTCCCATCCATCTAAGGGCATAAGGTGCACCAATCAATCCGACTACCATAATTATAAATCCACCTAGGATAGCTAGCGCATAGGCGGTATGTACTGTTTTACTGACTTCCTCTTTCTTCTTTCCTCCAAAATACTGAGCAAGGGTAACCGTTGCTCCTGTAGAAACACCCATAAAAAATCCCACAAGTACATTAATCAGTGTTCCCGTGGGGCCGCCTACTGCGGATAGAGCTTCTTTGCCAACATATTTACCTACAACAATAGCATCTGCTGTATTGTATAATTGCTGAAAAAAAGTA
The DNA here is from genome assembly GCA_023387635.1 of Bacillota bacterium. Taxonomy (GTDB): domain Bacteria; phylum Bacillota; class Clostridia; order Lachnospirales; family Lachnospiraceae; genus Anaerocolumna. The sequence continues at coordinate 3,050 of JAEWHU010000368.1, read as the reverse complement.
CCAAACAGCATAGGGAAAAAGAAATAAAGTATTTGTTTCCATATAACCCCTTCTGTAATGCCGTTTTTACTTTCCACATTCTCATCCATTGTAATTCTCCAATCATGTTTTCTTAGTTGCCGTTTCATCTTTTGTTTATACTCAAGACTTACCATGTATAAATTCAGTAGATATATAGTAACACATTTTGTTGATTTATCAATATACTAAAATAAAAAATTCTAAGTTCTGTTGCTTTTTAAATAGTTCTAAATTCAAGTCTTTTTAAATCATACTCCAACACTTGACACAAACCTTATTATCTAATATATAGAAAAGAAAAACACGCCCAAAAGCAGGCGTGTTATTAAATATAAGTGCAAACTTTATATAACTACTATTGTTCATCAAGCTTATAGTGGAAAGGCACTATAACAGTTGATATATTTTTATGTTTACTTATATTCTGACTAAAAAAATAGGTGGATTGATTGTGTAAAAACATATCATACCAATGTTCTGTTATAAATCTTACAAGAATAACCGATATATTTTCACCATGTTTTAACTCTTTTTCTCTTTGGCATAAATACTCATCCAAAGGTTTTATAACATCACGGTAAGGTGTCTCTATTATTTTTAGTTCTACTGGAATTTTTAATTCTTCCCATTGTTCACGAAGTTTTTTAGCATGTTCTGGATGACGGCAAATATGCAATGCCGTAATGTTATTTGAAATAGAATTAGCATAATTAATTGATTTTAAAAATGGTTTATTAATATCATGAACTAATAAAATACATTGAGTAGATGTAACTGCATTTTTATCATAGTATGGATGGAATGCCTCTAACTTTAACTCTTTACCTACTTTAGTATAATGATTATTAATCATGAACATGCCAAGCATAATTACAGGGATAGCTATCCCAAGTATCCATGCTCCATCTTTGAATTTCGTTATAAAAACAATAATGGATACTATAAATGTAACCAAAGCTCCAAAACCATTAATCCAACATTTATATTGCCAGCCTTTTTCTTTTATAATTCTCCATTTTTTAAACATACCAAATTGAGATATCGTAAATGAAATAAAAACTCCCACAGAATACAATGGAATTAATGCATGTGTTTCGCTTTTAAAAATAATAATTAGTAAGGATGCTGCTATATAAATAAATATAATACCATTGGAAAAACTTAATTTACTTCCTCTATTGGAAAATTGTCTAGGTACATAGCCGTCATGTGCAAGTATATATAAAAGTTGTGGCAATCCGTTATATGCTGTATTTGCTGCAAGAATTAATATTAATGAAGTAAATACTTGAAGGATATAAAACATAAAAGAATGCCCAAAAATTGCTGATGAAATCTGGGATAATACAGTATACCCTTCCACCGGTGCAACTTGTAATTTAATTGCAAGTATAGATGTACCACCAAAAATAAATATAATAATGCCACCAAGTATATATAAAATCTGTTTTGCATTGCGTGTAGCTGGTTCTTTAAAGCTAGGAACAGCATTACTTATAGCTTCAATACCTGACATAGCAGAGCACCCGGAAGAAAATGCCTTTAAGATAATTAGCATGCCTATTCCTTGCACTGTTTCTGTTGGTAGTATGGGTGTGGTATAATCAATTGGTGATAATGTTCCTGTTAATAATTTGAATAATCCAACTATAATTAATATAGCCATACTTATAATAGATATATGTTGGCAATCCAAATACTTTAGAAGCTTCTCGTACGCCTCTTAAATTAATTAGTGTAATAATTGAAACTAATACTAATGAAATAAGTATTTTATAATCATGCAAGCTTGAAAATGCTGATACTAAAGCTGCTGTGGCTGATGATATACTTACTGCCACCGTCATAATATAATCAATGGTCAATGCAGCTGCTGTAATTAATGATGCAGTTTTTCCTATGTTTTCTTTTGCTACAGCATAGGCCCCTCCACCATTTGGATAATGATCAATAATTTGAGAATAAGATATTACTAGTATAACTAATAAAAGTAATATTGGAATAACGATAAAGGGTAGCCTTTTAAAAGCCAGAATACCGATGGCTGGTATCATTATAAGCAGTATTTCTTCAATTGCATATGCAACTGATGAAACAGCATCACTTGCCATGATTGGAAGTCCCCAGGTTCTTGATAATTTTTGATGACTAATTTCATTATTTTTCAGAGGCCTTCCAAGTAAAAATTCTTTAATATTCATGATGTTATCTCCTACAAATTTGTCTACTAAAGTTATACTAAAAGTTATCTTACTCTCTTATATTAATATAGTCAATATAAAATTATATACGTTTACTACCTAAGCTATTTGTTTTATTTTTACTCCTGCTGTCCTTGCAAGTATTCTAATACCTCTTTCGGATTCTTCTCCGCTTTTACCTTTGACATAGCAGCTTCAATAATTCCATTCTCATCTATAACATAGGTACTTCTTTCCACTCCCATACCTACTTTTCCATATAGTTTCTTCTCTTTCCATACATCATAAGCTGAAATAGCCTTTAATTCTGGATCAGATAATAGAATAAAAGGCAAATTATATTTTTGTGCAAATTTCTGATGGGATAATTGACTATCTTTACTAATGCCTATTACAACAACATCCTTGGCAATAAATTCTTCATGTAAATCAGCAAAACTACATGCCTGTTTTGTACATCCTGGAGTATTATCCTTTGGGTAAAAATATAGAATTACTTTCTTACCTAAAAAATCAGATAATGATACTTCATTACCCTCCTTATCAAACAATGTAAAATCAGGTGCTTTTGTGTTTATTTCTAACATGGGCTATTCTCCTTTTATGCCTTATATAATATGTGTTTTTTTAAGTAATCAGTTTTAACTAACTAGTTACTAATATCTTTCCTTATATTAATTGCTTTTTAAATATAGGAATATGGTGATATTCTAGGGTGTTATTATCAACTATCATCTTTTTAGCTGGTGATATAATAATTCTCATAACGTCCTCTTTTCTATCCTATGATTTATATTTCATCCATCTTATTAAATAATGATAAAATGC
>JAEWHU010000343.1 GCA_023387635.1 Bacillota bacterium | reverse complement strand
TTACATCGTAAGAATACAAATCATTTAGCGAAAATCCATCATGATTCGTTATATAATTTATTACACCACACTTGGTGGGATTTTTTATAAACCGATTTGAAAATGAATATACTTTTTCTTCATCACCACGCAAAAACTGCTTTACGTCATTGGAATAACCACTATTATATTCCGCAAGATTTTTATATATAGGTTCAAAATCTTTCTGATAGATCTCTTCTATAGGAAATCCTTCCCCTATTATTTTAGTTTCACTTAATATAGGATCTGTGGCTAGTAAAGTAACTGGTAGTGATTCTCCACTTAACTTAAACCCATCCACATGATATTCCTCTACCCAATACCGAATGCAATCAGATATTAATGTTTGATTCGTTCCTCTAACGAAATACATATCCATGATTATTTCTATTCCATTTTGATGAAGTTCCCTAATCAAGGTCTTTAATTCCACACTAGCATCTTTGCATCCATAGGAAGACTTTGGTGCAAAGTAATAATTGCTTTCACTATATCCCCATACATTCACCTTATACTGATGTGTGCTACTATCTAGTACCATTATTTCATCAAACTCATAGCATGGCATTAACATAACACAATTTATTCCCAGCTCTTTCAGATAAGGGATTTTCTCACTTAGTCCTTTAAACGTTCCTCTATTTTTAACATTAGAGGTTTTTTCCATTGTAAATCCTCTAACATTTAACTCATAAATAGTTAATTCATTATACGGAATTAATAATCCTTTATCTTCTTTAAGTGAATTACTTTTACTATTAAAAGCTCCATAAGTCTCTTTATCTCTATCCTTACCATAGCTTCCAAAAGCATCTCTTCCAATTATAGCCTTAGCATAAGGGTCAATGAATTGTTTCTCTTTAATTTCATAACGATAAATACATTCATTTGGATTTATGTTTTTAATAAACGTAGAAAAAATACTTCCAACTTTATCTTCTTTTGTAAGTAGAAAAGAATCTAATTTTATTTTCGTTTCCTTATCATAAATGTGTAAGATACATTTATGCTCATTTGGTAAAGAAACTGAGAAATTAACTCCTTCCTTTCTAACTGTTGTTCCAAGAGGAAGGGGATTTCCTTTTAATCTTATTGGTTTATTATTCTCCTTGATTTTCATAATCACCTCTAAGTTTCTATAAATGCATTCTCTTATTTAATTCCTCATAAATTTCTTCACCTTTAAATAGTAAAACTGCTGCTAAAGATATTACGCTAACTGTTACACATATAATAGATGGATATTTAAACGTTATTAAGTCTAGGGCTAAAAATATGGCAGGTATAAAACCAAAGATACCATCTAGCAATAAATATATGATAAAATCTTTAATCACTAAATTAAGTACCTTTGCTGTAATTGACATAACTATCATAGCACATAGACAGGATATTGGTAGGACATATTCAATCGACCACCCATTCCACCCCGTCCATACATCCCATATTACTGCAAATATAGTAATTATACCTACTTGCCACACCAAACTTTTTGGAATATTATGTCTTTGTTTTATTACTAAGTATAAACTAATCCAAGTACAAAGCATACCTACAATCACAAACATTGGCCAATTTAATTTCATTGGAAACATGGTGTTAACAGCTAAACTAATAGCACTAATACATATTGTCAAAAATACCATGATACGAAGTATCAAATTATATTGATAAGTTTCAGGAATAGTAGGGAATATATCATCACCAGTATTTTCACCGATTAACGTATTTTCACACAAGGGACAATTTTTCCCACTGTCCTTTACATATACTTTACAGTGTTCACAAAATTTCATATCCTACCTCACTAATCTATATTAGTAGCAATTTCTATTTTTACTCCATTGTCTGCAAGTAACTGAAAAAATTCCTTTTGTATATCCGTCTCTTTATATGGAGAAGTAAAACTAATAACTAGATTGTCTTCATAAGAACACATGCATATTTGTGGTCTTCTTGCACTAGTAAAAACATCAAATAAACGAATATCATCCTTCATCTCTTTTGGCATAGTTACTCTTCCTATGTTGGACAATGCAGCAGTTATTCCATTATCAACAGAATGATTGGCAATCCGAAGTGCTATATCTTTAATTACTCTTGGTACTAGCCTAGCAAAAAGGTTGTTTTCTAAGGTAAGTAGCCTGTCCATATGGTCTTTTAATTTTTCTTCTGTTAATTCACTAACAAAACTTTTACTTACACAATCTATCACGTCATTTAAAGTAACATTTTTTTCACTACATTGATAAGATATCAAAATAGTACTAAAGAAATTCCTTGCTGATTCTGATTTAAAATAATTTCTTAAGTTAACAGGTACAGACAATACAATCGGGTATTTTTTTCCCCTCTCAGGCATTTCTTTGTAAATGGAATATATAAATAAAGAGGTGAGATAAATCGTTAATGTGGTATTATATTTATGCGCGACATCTAAAACCGCTTTTGCTGACATAATCCCCTCAACAAGTAGCATTCTATTTTCTTCTCTTCTTGTACCACGGATATGATAAGCTTCCTGATGAATCTTTCCTTTTAATGCTTTCTTTTCTGTGTAATGTTTCAGGAAACTATCATCCATCTTTTTACTTACAGAACCTTCCGATCCAAGGTATGGGACTTCGTCTTTATATTTGTCTTTATTTTTTAATAATAAATATTGATATATTAAGGATTTCATAAACCATTGAGCACCAGTACCATCCGACAAAGAATGATATACTTCTAAATTTATGCGCTTTCTATAATAATTTACTCGAAATAATAAATTTTTACTATTGGTATAATAGATTCTTGCACATACTGGTGTAGCTTCCTCTGTGACTACGATAGGTAGGTTACTACTCTCAAGGTAATACCAGAATAATCCCTTTCTTAAAACTGAACGGTATAAGGGAAACTTTTCTATAGTCTCTTCTAATGCCTCTTGCAAAATAATAGGATCAACATCTTCGTATAATTCACAAGCTATACGAAATACTTTTGTATCTTTGTCATTACTATTTGGCGGGAATATTTTTGCAGCATTATCAAGCCTTGACCATTCAACCTTTTTTTTTCGATTCATTTTTTACACCCATTGCATATCCCAGACTTATCTGCGATACTGCCATAAATAAAAAAGAGTGAAAGAATCACATGCTGGCAACCTTTCTAAAATAATATTTTCTTTCACTCTTGGATCCAAATACTGAAAATGAGCAAACATCTCTTATACATAATTCCCATTTCATGCTAATTTTATAAGAACCTCACGATCGACACCATGATAAGTCGTAAAATGTATATAATTAATCTTATTTTATATGACATAATATTAAAAGTCAATGTTAGTAAAAGCCTAGAAACTTACAACTTTCTTAATTTTTCACCTTTATTTATATTTACATTCCGTGCAAATAGCTATTTATAAAACAAAGTACTTGCAAAAAAGTAAATATACGTTAAAATAGAAATGAATATATACAGATTTTTAATTTAGAGAGGAAAAAAAATGATTCAAGCAAGTAATATAACCTTAAGGCTTGGTAAAAGAGCCTTATTTGAAGACGTAAATATTAAATTCACTGAGGGTAACTGTTATGGTTTAATTGGTGCTAATGGTGCAGGTAAGTCCACATTTCTTAAAATTCTTTCTGGCCAAATAGAACCATCCAAAGGTGATATCATCATTACTCCAGGACAACGTTTATCCTTCTTACAACAAGATCACTTTAAGTATGATGAGTTTGATGTACTTAGTACTGTAATTATGGGTAATAAAAGATTATACGAGATTATGAAAGAAAAAGATGCTATTTATGCGAAAGAAGATTTCACAGAAGCAGATGGTATTAAAGCAAGTGAATTAGAAGGCGAATTCGCTACCTTAAATGGTTGGGAAGCCGAATCCGATGCTGCTCAACTTCTTAATGGTCTTGGAATAGACACTTCCTTACACTACAAACTTATGAGTGAACTCACTGGTGGAGAAAAAGTAAAAGTATTATTAGCGCAAGCACTTTTTGGTAATCCAGATATTCTACTTCTTGACGAACCAACAAACCATTTAGATATGGAAGCAATAAGGTGGTTAGAAGAATTCTTAATAAACTTTGAGAATACAGTAATCGTTGTATCCCATGATAGATATTTCTTAAATAAAGTATGTACCCATACAGCTGATATCGATTATGCCAAAATTCAATTATACGCTGGTAACTATGACTTCTGGTATGAATCAAGTCAGTTAATGGTAAGACAAATGAAAGAAGCTAATAAGAAAAAAGAAGAAAAAATCAAAGAGTTACAAGAATTTATACAAAGATTTAGTGCCAATGCATCAAAATCAAAACAAGCTACATCACGTAAAAAAGCTCTTGATAAAATTGAACTTGATGATATTAGACCTTCAAGCCGTAAATATCCATACATTGATTTTAGACCATTTAGAGAAATTGGTAATGAAGTATTAACAGTTACAAATCTATCAAAAACAATTGATGGTGTTAAAGTATTAGACAATATTTCTTTTACTATTAATAAAGATGATAAAGTAGCTTTCGTTGGTCCTAACACGCTTGCAACTACCACTCTATTCCAAATCCTATCTGGAGAGATGGAACCAGATGAAGGAAATTATAAATGGGGTATCACAACTACAAATTCCTATTTCCCAAAAGATAATACAAAACACTTTGATTCTGATGATACCATTGTTGACTGGTTAATGCCTTATTCTACTGAAAAAGATGTTACTTACGTTCGTGGATTCCTTGGCAGAATGTTATTTGCAGGAGAAGAAGGAATTAAGAAGGTTCGCGTATTATCTGGTGGTGAAAAAGTTAGAGTTATGTTATCTAAGATGATGATTTTAGGTTCTAACGTATTAATCATGGATGAACCTACCAACCATTTAGATATGGAATCTATCACTGCACTTAACAATGGATTAATTAAATTCAGTGGAGTAATCCTATTTACTTCACAGGATCACCAATTTGTTCAAACAATTGCTAATCGTATTATGGAATTAACACCAAATGGATTAATCGATAAGATATCCACTTATGATGAATACCTTGATAGTGATGAATTTGCTCGCAAGAGACAAGTTATGCAATATAGCAAAACAGATGAAGAATAATATTTCATAGGTAAATTTTAAAGAGGTAGGGACTTCTATGGTCCTCTACCTCTTTTATTTTAAACTTCTTTCACTTCAAAAGAATCATAAACCGCTTTTCTTGCTTCCACGATATTACCATATTCATTTGCTTTTAACATTTGACAAAGTAAGTTACCAATAGCTGTTGCTTCTGTTGGACCTGCATACACCTTTCTTTTTGTGTATTTTGCAGTTAATTCATTGAGGTAAGATGCATTGCTGCCACCACCAACAATATGAATTTTACTAAAAGCCTTACCAGTTACGTCTTCTAATTCCTTTATAGTTTCGCCATAACTATAAGCTAAACTTTGATAAATACAAGCAGCTAATTCACCAACATTTGCTGGTTTTTTATACCCACTTTCAATTAATGCATTGTTTATTTCCTCTATCATACTCTTTGGTGCTAAAAATCTATTATCATTTACGTCTACTCTGCCTTTATATTCATCATTAGCCGCTGCTTCCTCACAAAGCTTAGCAAAAGAATATTCCGCCTGTGCATTATTATCAAATGGACTACTTATTTTAAGTTCATTACGAACAGATTGTATCATCCATAATCCCATTATATTCTTTAAATAACGGAAACGATAATCATATCCACCTTCATTGGATAAATTAAGCATCATACTTTCTTGGCTAAGATTTGCTTCTTCTAGTTCAATACCCATAAGTGACCAAGTACCTGAACTTATGTAAATTGCATCATCATCAGAAGTAGGAACTGCAAGAACTGCAGATGCTGTATCATGTGTAGGTGCTAGGATAACCTCACAATCAAATCCTACTAATTCTTTGATTTCTTTTGAAAAGTGACCAACTGATTCACCTGGAGGGCAGATTTCTTTAAATATATCCTTTTTGATTCCAAGTAAATCAAGCAATTCATAATCCCATTGTTTCGTGATTGGGCTTACTAATTGCGTAGTTGATGCAATTGTATATTCATGCTTTTTCACACCAGTTAATAAGAAATTAAAGTATTCTGGTGTCATTAAATATGATTTTGCTTTATCTAAATATTCTGGCGTTTGTTCTTTTACAGCCATCAATTGATAGATTGTATTAAATAATTGTTTTTGTATCCCAGTTCTTGCATATAAATCTTTGGCTGATATTTTTTCCTGGACTTTAAGATCCATATTATCGGTTCTACTGTCACGATATCCGATGGTTGGTCCAATAACTTTATCTTCTTCATCAAGTAAAACAAAGTCAACGCCCCAAGTATCTATACCCATACTAGTTGGAATTTTACCAATCTCTTTACACTTCTTAAGACCATTAAGAATTGCTTCAAATAATTTATCAAATTCCCAACATAAATGTCCATTCTCAGAAACAAGCTTATTTTCAAAGCGATATATTTCTTCTAATACGATTTTTCCATTTTTTTTAGTTCCAAGGATATGTCTACCACTGGAAGCACCAATAT
>JAEWHU010000338.1 GCA_023387635.1 Bacillota bacterium | reverse complement strand
ACAATAGTATAAGCATTGATAACTGGATATAAATAATCTTCTTCACTATTAGATAATAAAGCAGTAATAATTCCAGGACCTGCATTACTTTCAATTAGGCCGTCACCGTTCACACAAAAAACAAAAGTACTTTCTTCTTCTGTCTCCAAAAGATAGGTATTTCTCCAAATAATCGGGGGTAGTTCTTCGTTTATTAACTTTTCATCCTGTTCGGCTATTACATTCACATTCTCATTATTGTTTCTTTCGATTTTATTAAGAAGGCTGTAAACATAGGTTTTTGTTCCTTGTTTTAAAGTAAGCTCATTAAATTTCAGTTTGTAATTTGGAAACTCTATCACATCACTAATAAGAAAATCCGCTACAAACCGAATCCCCGCCCATTCTCCACTTCCCCTTACCTCCTTAATTCCTAGCAGCTCCCTAAATTCTTTGTCAACACTAATATTCACCAATGGAATTTTTAAAAAATATAAAGAAATTCCCTGCTTCGTAGCCTCTTTTAAAAGTGCAATTTCTGATTCTTCATAATGTTCCTTGGTAAGAAATATTCCTTTCTTACCTTCTATAAATGTATCAAGGAATGTAGTACTTTCATAAGTTTCCTTCATATTACTTAGCTGATTTTTTAACAGGGTAAATAGCTGTCCTTCTTCTCCAATTAAAAGGTAACTTCCTTTTTTATCTTCTTCCTGTTCCTTTATTTCTTTTAGCTTTTTATCTCTAAGCTCAAAAAGCTGTTTATTATTGATTTCACCTAACGTCGTTAGTTCAGTTTCTCTTTCAAGCATAAATACATAAAAATTACTTATGATTTGAAAGAATAAAAAAAGTACTATAAGTATGGTAACTATGCGAACATAACGCTTCCTATGTTTTGAGTTAAACTTCATTTTTACTTTCTCTTTCATGTCTCATCTAGCTCTGCGCTCTTTAACCGCTTTTTTTCTATCTTAAATACTCTATGATAGCGTAAAATAGCATTTAGAGAACTAATTGCCATAAGAATCATATATTTTATTGGTTTTATAACTCCCGAATGCATTGCCACTCCTTCTGTCCTTTGATGCATAACTGCTGGAATTTCAGTTACATGATATCCTAAAAGCAACATCTGTAAAATCATATTAATATCTGGATAGTGAATATCAAATTGATTAAATTGTGCATAATAAGAAAAAGCTCTGCGGTTTAATCCCTGTAAGCCACTAGTGGGGTCTGTTATTACATTTCCTGTGGTCCATTTAATAACCATCCTAAACATTTTAACTGCTATTAAACGTATCTGTGACATGGTAAATGATTGGCTTCCTTTTAAATACCTAGAGCCTATTACAATATCAGGAAGTTTCTCATTTCCATTTTGTATTGTTAATCTATTATAAATCCATTCTATATTCTGAATACTATGCTGACCATCTGCATCCAACTGGATAACATTTTCATATCCTTTATCCAGTGCATATTTATACCCCGTCTGAAGTGCAGCACCATATCCCATATTATAGATCTGGGATATTACCTTTGCCCCTTCTTCTTTCGCTGTTATTGCAGTATTATCCTTGGAACCGTCATCTATTACAATTATATCTGAATATTCTGCTGCCGGACTTTGATAATACGCTCTTAACACCTTACGAATATTATTTTCCTCATTATACGCCGGAATTAACACCAATACTTTCTTACTCATTTACTCCCCCTCACCTATTTCCGGTATTTTATAAAATTTATTACTGCTGTACAGTCCAATAGTTAATAGATAAATTATTAAGACGATAAGGAGATTGATTAAGCCTATATATAATAACCTCTTCATCTTCGTAATATATTTTCATCTCTTGAGGATAGTATCTTGCATATTCCATCGCCCAGTAATAAGCCTTGGACATAATTTCTCCCCTTTGATTTTGATATATTTTACTTCTTTCCTTTTCCTCTTTAATTGGCACTAATGTCAGTTCAAAGCTAACAGGCTTCCACTTATGAATTGGCAGCTTATTATTGGTGGGAACAAGACCATATTCTAAAGGATATTTTTCAATTACAAAATACACTTCTTGGGTAGGTATATAAATTGTCTGATCTTCCTCCCAATTGTCCAATTCTTCAACTAATTCCAACAGTTCATAATGATATCCACTGTTAAGAATAGCACTTCTATCATTTACTGGAGAGACAACCGTCCATGTATAATTCTCTTTTTCATCCATCATCGACAAAATCAATTTCATAGCTCCATCTGTTTGAATACTCCAGTAATAAATAGTATCTTTTCCCTTAATATTACCTGTGTAAATAAGAGCACCGCCGATTCCAATGCATATGATAAAAAAGAGTCTGTTATTCCATTTATTCGTCTTTAAACCTTTTTTTACCAAGCAATAGAGAGCTTCCAAAGGAACACAAAACAGAATCATCATAAAATATGCTAAAAACACTGACTGACGTTTTACTTCAATGAATACCGGCCAACTCATATCATAGCTAGATACCATTAAATTTCCAATAATCCACAATACCGAAAGACTTATGTATAATAGGTATTTTTCTTTCTCTTTTGCAAAAATCACTCCTAGAATTCCATAAGAAAATGAAATAGCAACAACTATTATGGTAGAGTACAAAAAATATCCATTCTTATAACTGCGTTCTAGCAAAACTCCATATAATTCTTCAGTAAAAGACATGGGAACTTTTTTAGTCTCATTTACTCCAGTTTTCTCTCCCTCTTCTTCTTGTTCTTCTTGTTCTTCTTGTTCTTCTTCTTTTTCTTCTTCATCCCTTATATCATTTTCTTTCGTTGTGGATATAACATCTATAGCCCAACTCATAGAGTCCTCGTAAAAAGGATATCCTAATAAAAATCCAGTCAAAAAAGGTAATAATCCTAATAAAAGTCCTATAATACCTGCCCCTATCATACTCATAATAGATCTTCTTTTTATAAGAATAACAAAATACACCAATCCCATTACTATACAGATAATACCTACAAATGCAGTTACATAGAAGTGACAGGACAACGTATATATAATGGAACCCACAATTAAAAACCAATCTAACCTATTTTTCTTACGTATGTAAGAAAATATAGCTCCTGTTAAAATAAAGATAGCCGGCATTCCATATTCCATAGGTAGAGTAAAATGAAATCTATCATAGGGAACATATAAACTCCCTATTGTGTATAAAATAAATACCGATAATACTCCATATTTATTAGAAAACATTTGTCTCAAAACAAGATAAGAGGTTGCAAGTACCATAATCAAAATGATATGGGAAAAACCCAAAGTTATCCTTACCGTATTTATTCTAAATAATACTGACATAACTGCTATAAGAATATGCATGCCATAGGGATACATCCCGGAGGGGAAGATATCATTTCCTATCAAAGATTGAATCCAATAAAGATGAACCTCTTCATCAGATGTGGAATATCCGTATGAACGAAATTTATGGTACCCATATAAATAAACTGAAAACCCAATACAACTAAGTACCACGATCCACTCTAATATCTTATGATGAAATATTCTGTTATAAAAATTTTGAACGCTACTACCAGCCTTTTTAAATATACGGATAAAGAAAAGCTTTACTCCATATTCGTTTTTTATAAGAGATGCAATTGTATCACTCAACTTTTGTCGACTTGTACTATCTGCTTTCCAATAAAACAGGATACGAAATAACAGGGGTAACATAATAACACTAACAAAAACAGTGTATCGATTAAACATCCCCAAAAATCCAAGGATATATCCAACTAAAAAGATATATACGTTAGAAGCAACTATACTAGTTAATAAACCTGTTATTATGCTTCTTTTCTTAATAACTGGATACAATAGAATAAAAGGGAATACAACGCACAAAAAAATATATATTAATAGCAAATACACTGCTAATGTTACATTACTCCAAATCATATTTTCTCCTACTCCATTCAATTAAAAAACCGAATCAGCTCCAGTACTTCATTATCTATAACAATGTTTGAGCTCTTTAAATTTTTCATTAAAGATTTAAATTCGTCCATTTGCTCTGTTGAATAATAGTATCGCAAGCCTGCTTTATAAACTTCTAAACTTTTAGGATCCGTGGCAAAGGCTTCATTAAGCCATGAATCAGCACGGTCCCTGTCTCCTACGCTTCCCCATAGAAGAGCAAATTTAGCTAGTAATTCTCCTTTAATTACTATAAAATCTGCCTTAGTATAATCTTTCATAGAAAGTTCTATCTTCTCCATTAGCTTATGTTTTTCTGTATCACTTAAGATTTCTTCTAAGAGGAAAGGAATCACATACCTTAAATACGCGGCTTTATGTGCTGATGTAGGCTCTAATTGGCTAAGGGTATATAACTCTTTCTCTTTTTCCTTAAATCTGCTAATAATATCCATAAGGGAAGACGCTGCGTAGTGGGATATTTCAGAATCCTCATCATTAACCGCATGTTTTATAAGGCTTACCGATTCTTCAACATTTTCTTTCAGTACAGAAAGAAAACCATCTCGTTTATTTTTTTTACTCTCTAGTAATAGAACCTCTTCTAAAGGTACATAATTGACATTTTGTAGAATATCCGTTCCTACCTTTAATAGCACTTTGTTTTTACTAAAACTTAAATCTGCTGGATCAATTTCCTTTTCTCCAAGCATCTCAAATATCTTGTAAAATACCCATGATAAGCCTAAAAATGAAAACGCAACCACAGGGCAGGATAGAATCAGAAGCCCGGTAACGACTCCTTGCCTTCTGTTATTTTTAACAAGTGTCATATACAGAAAGTAGATTACTGCGACTATAAAATTTATAACCAGTATCAGCAGGATACCTTCAACAATCTTCATAAGACCTCCTATCCATTTTCAACTACTTCGCTAGATAAATTTATTTTCTCTAAACGTTCCGTTACAATTTTTATATCATGTTCCGATGAATTAGTTAACAAAAGATATAAATGTCCATCTTCTCCCAATCCAAGATAATCACTAAGTCTGATTT
>JAEWHU010000334.1 GCA_023387635.1 Bacillota bacterium | reverse complement strand
CAAAAAACTTTGCAGAATCACGGAATTTTTCAGCAATTTTTTCTCTAAGTTCTTCATATTCCATATTAGCATCAAGAACTACGATTATGCCATACTTATTACCTTTAATAATTACTGAATTATTCATTCATACCTCCTAGTTACCCATTTAACTTCTAACATTTTACTTTAATCTGCAAATGCACTTGACCCTGAATTAGGCATAGCTGCATCACCATTTACTAATTCCTCTGTATCACCAACACCATAATAATAACTATATAAATCTAACGATAATTCAACGGCACTACTGGATGAATAACCATTAGGAATCACTGTAGTCATAGATATTTCAGGATTCTTGTACGGAGCATAAGAAACAAATAATCCATGGTTAGCATGGTACTCATTTATCTGAGCAGTACCTGTCTTACCAGCAATTTCTACTGGAAATTTATCTATTATCTTAGATGAAGAACTTTTATTACCATGTCCTACTTTATACATACCCTCTTGTACTAATTTCCATGTGGTAGGATTAATTTCATCAAGTTTTTCATAGGCGGCATTATTATTTAATATAATCTTACCATCTTTGTCAACTATTTTATCAATTAAAGTTAAGTCAAATAAAGTACCACTATTAGCAACCGTAGTTACATATCTAGATAATTGAACTGGTGAAAATCTAGCATTACTTTGTCCAATTGCAGAACGAATTGAATCTTTTGTTGATAAAGCAGGTTCTTTTTCCTCTACTTCAACACCAGACTTTCTATCTAAACCTAATAAAGAAGCATATTTGGATATTTTTTCCAAGCCAACTTGATCACGATTGTTTCCTCCGCCCATATTACCAAGGCGCCAACTTAATTCAAAGAAAAAGTAGTTACAAGACACTTCAAGTGCTCCTGTTACATCAACAGCACCATGACTATGAGATGTCCAACATTTTGGAGACGGATTTATTTTCTTAAACTCATATTCATCCACTATAGTAGTATTTTGGTTAATAATGCCTTCTTCTAAACCTGTTATGGCGCTTACCATCTTAAAGGTAGAGCCAGGAGCTAATGATTCTTTCGTTGCTCTATGATACAAAGGCGAGGTTAAATCGCTGTTAACCTTAGCAAAATAGGTGCTATCTATCTTATTGGCAAACTTATTGTTATCATAACTTGGATAAGTTACCATTGCTCTTACTTCACCTGTATTAACGTCAGTAACTACAACGGAAGCACTACAAGGTTCTAGTGCTAACTGAGCTGGAGTAATTGATAAGTCTCTAATTTTACCAGTAATAAATGTATAAGCTGAAACAGTTCCATTTTTTAGCTTCTGAATTTCTTCTTCATTATATTCTAACACACCTTGGTCAAATAATAAAAGACAAATTTCACTTCCTGTTAATTTATACGAATATACTAAATCTTTATACAATTTTTTATGAAATGTGCTATCATTTTTCAAGATTTTCTTAATATATACTTGTAATTTTTCATACCACTCTTCCGTACTATAGTATACACCTTGATTATCTAACTTGGTTAAATCGATCCAGTTACTTGCGATAGCATGTTGTAAAAACTTACTTAAGCTAAGTTTATTGTTTTGATAATTAATATAATTTTCATCTGTAGTATCAATTTCAGCGGTTAGTAATACTTTATTATCTTTTAATAACTTGTAAATATGATTTAAGTATTCATTCATTTCTTCAGAGGCTTCATTATTAACTTTAGTATTGTTTACAGATAAATAGTTATCTAACTGAGATAACACTTCTGCTTCTTTTGTTAGAAATTTATTATATGTCTGTTTTTCTAAATCTGTTGCATCCTTATCAGTAAACCTTGCAACGTCAATTACATTATTATTAATAAGTGCATAATACACATCATAAATAGGTATTTTAATATCCCTTGAAGAAGAACCCTTTGTTCCTGCATCAGTGCTGTTTGTAATCTTAGATAATAAGATACCAGCCAAATTTCTTTCAATGATATGATAATAAGCTTTTTGTAAATCTAAGTCTATGGTTAAATATAAATCATTACCAGCTACTGGTTCTGTTCTTTTAATAGTCTCTAAATATTTATTAGAAGCATTGACTGCAATAAGTTCAGTCCCTTTTGTCCCTACTAAATATTCTTCATATTCTTTTTCTAAACCAGTTTTCCCCACTATATCAGATTGATTATACTTCACCTCTTCTTGATTTAGGGTTGCAAGTTCAGTTGAATTAATTAATCCTGTATAACCCAAAATATGGGCTGTATACAAAGCTTCATTGTATACACGGCTGGTTTGTTCTTTTATTTCTACACCAGGAAGGCGGTAGGAATTCTCTAAGATAGCTGCCACTGTTTTTTCATCCACATCACTTGTAATAAGTATCTGATTATATTTTGGAGAATTAATTTCAATTGCATAACGAAGAGTCATAATTTTAAGAGCTTCTTCCATAGTATAAACATCAGAAATGTTATACTTCTTACTACTTCTTAAATAAAGAAAAACTTCTTCGGCTGTTGCTTCTTTTTCTTCCTTTACTAATTTATCAACACTACTACGTCCATAGATATTTAATTTAAATATAGATAGCGCTGTGTCTCCAGTATTAAAATATAATGAACCATTATCATCTAGTGAAATAGGAAATTCATTTTCTATAGTATTGCCATATTTCTCTAATATTAATACCAAATCATGTAACATTGCATTTCTTTCTGTACTATTATTAAATGTAGTTACATCTTCTAAAACTACGGAATATGTTAGTTTATTATAAGCTAATAAAACTCCATTTCTATCATAAATATTACCACGTGTACTATTTATAGTTCTAGTCTTCTCATTTTTAATTGCAACACTAGTTTCAAATTTTTCACCTTCAACTATTTGTAAATGAAAGATACGAGTTATTAAAACACAGATAAATACAACAAAAATTAAAGCTATAGGCAATAACCTTGATGTAAATATTTGTTTTAATTTTTCTAGTAATATATCAAACAAGCTTATACCTCCTCGTCTTTTCTATGTTCTATTAATGAATTTATCCTGTTAAGTAGTTTATACATTAGAATTGATACAACCACAGTATAAATTATCCTCGGTAAACCAATATTAAAGAAGTAATGTGCTATATTTAATCTTCCACGTAAAAGAAATTCTAATACATAATATAAGAAAAAGTATATAAATTCCCCTACACCAACGAGCAGTAATGGTATAAATAGTTCTTCTTCAATAAATACTTTATTCGCATATCCACTTAAATACCCAATGATTAAATAAATAAGGGCACATATGCCAATTAAGTCACCATAACAAACATCAATAAGTAATCCGCATATAAAACCAATAAAAAGTCCTTCCGTTCTCCCTCGCATGAAGCCAATTGAAACTGTCAAAATAAGTAACAAATTCGGTGTTACTCCTGCAAGAGGAAACCATTGAAATACAGTGGTTTGAAGTAAAAAGCATATTAATATTTCAAGTGTAACTACAATAAACCGTTTCACAACTTTTTCCTCTCTATTCTTCTATAACTATAGTTTCTTTTAATTCAGTTATAATTAGAACCTCTTGCAAGCGCTCAAAATTAACTGCTGGCTTTAAATAAGCTGTTTTTGTTAAACCACTTGAATCTAAGGAAATGTCACTTACATATCCAATAAGTATACCTTGTAAGTATTTGACGCTATTGTGAGAAGTTACAACTTCATAGCCATCTTTTACATCAGCATCTTTGCTAATATGTTCCACAGCAATAACACCATTAGCATAAAGTTGCAAATCACCTTTTACGAAGCAATTATCTGAAGTTTTTAGAAACATCCCGTTTACATAGCTATCATCATCAATAATGGTACGTACAGTTGCATAATTCGTATTCACTTCTTCAACGATACCAACTAAGCCATTTCCAGCAATTACATTCATTCCAACAGCTATTCCATCCTTAGAACCTTTATTAATAGAAAATCTATGATACCAATTATTTGGATCCACGCTGATAACTCTTGCTGCTACTTTGGGATAATCCGCATATTTCTTATCTAATTCGTACAAATCTCTGAGCCTGTCCAATTCGTATTTATCTTGCCATAATATCTTATTTTCATAAGATACAGCATCTAATTGTTCTTTTAAGCTCTCGTTTTCTTCTAGCAACTTACTCATGGTAGTAAATTTTTCAAACTGTGAAGAAATGGAATACCCTATATGATTAATTCCATTTTGCATAGGTGCAATTACATTTCCCACAGCAGTTTTTACTGGAGCAATTTCTTCACTAAAACGAAAAGAAACAAAAATTAAAACAAAACAGAGAATAACACTTGCTATAAGTAAGTGTTTCGGACGAATACTAAATG
>JAEWHU010000279.1 GCA_023387635.1 Bacillota bacterium | reverse complement strand
CGATATTTAGATAAATTAGTAGATGAGTTAGCCAAAGGTAAAGCAATGCAGAAAATATTAAGAGAATAAAGGCGTATGGTTGAAGGTTATATCAATGGAGTACTATTTATATGATAAGTACGCAAAGATAAAAGAAGATGGTAATAATATCTTTACGTTTGGCTATTATTTATCTTGTAAAAAAATTGATTAATTATGTTATTACTAAGGAGGGATTACTATGGATTTTAGAAAGGTATTTGACAGTATACCAGAAGAATTTGACAAATGGAGAACCCGTTATTGTGATGAACTTTTCGCCGATGTTATAGAATACTCTAAGCTCCAATCTGGCAAAACAGCTCTTGAAATTGGTCCTGGAACAGGACAAGCAACCGAGCCAATATTAAAAACAGGTTGTTCGTATTTGGCTATTGAACTTGGTGAAAATCTTGCAGAGTATACAAAGAATAAATTTAGTACATATGATAATTTTCAAATTGTTAATGCTGATTTTGAAACATATGATTTTGAGCAACATCAATTTGATTTAGTATACTCAGCCGCGACAATTCAGTGGATACCAGAGGAAATCGGATTTCCAAAAGTTTATAATATTTTAAAAAGAAATGGGACATTTGCCATGATGCTAACTAGAACAGAATACAAAAGTACTAACGAAGCATTACATGCAAAGATTCAAGAGGTATACGATAAACACTTTGTTCCAGAAAACAAATACACTTGTAGCCTAATGTACAGCAATGTAGAAAAACATGGATTTGTCGATATTGAATACCACCAATATCACAAAACAAGAGAATACAACGCTGATGATTATGTATCATTAATAAGTACACATGCTGACCACATTACATTGCAAGAACCGTATAAATCACAATTTTACACAGGTGTTAGGGAAGCTATTTTGAGTTTTGGTAACAAAATAACACTTAATGACACAATAGTTTTATATTTGGCAAGAAAACCATAACGGAGAATGGTAGAGAATGAATAGATTAAAAACAAAAGTATTTATACTATTATTGATAATACTTGCTAGTATTTGTGTGGGATGTAATAATGAACCAGATCCTGTTGTAATAGATGGAAAAGAAGTTATAATTTCAACAGAAAATAGTACACTTACCCATGGTGATGATACATATTATTATTCTACTAATCATGATCTTACGCAAATTACTATTACTTATCCAAATGGAGCCGTATATACAAAGACATATTATGATGAATATTCAAGTAGCGGTGGATGGAATAGTATGGATATGGGTTCGGTAGAGGATTTAGGATATATTGATGAGAATGTACTTGTTGATATTATTAAAGATAATAACAAGAGCTTTCAAATATCAGAAAATTTTGTATTATCCTTTTTATTATTGTTAGGGGGGTTGTTTGCAGCTATATTTCCACAGACCGCTTGGTATATATCATATGGCTGGAGATATAAAGATGCAGAACCGTCAGATATAGCGTTGTTTTTTGAGCGTATTGGTGGAATTGTTTTAATAATTGTAGGAATCTTATTTTTATTTGCAAATTAGATGCTAAGATACAGAGTCGATGAATTGTGAGTAGTCACAGGGCATCGGCTCTATTTTTAATAGAAAATTTAGTCCATAAATTAAAAAAGCGATGTATGAAGTGAGGACCTAATGTGATTTAGATAGGCATTTTGAATACAAAAACAGCATATTAAAATACATATATAAGTTAATCACTAAACTTACATATGTATTTTTTTGTTAATAAATACATTGTTCAATTATTTACAAAACTGGTAAATATTATACTTTTTCTATTGACAAAGTATGGAATCTAATATATTATTATAAAAATTCATATAAATCATATATGAATTGTATGAATAAACAAATGTAATGAATACATTTGTTTATTCATATCTTATTCATATAAAAGAATAAGATAATGTAAAATTAATCATGGAGGATAAAAGGATGAGAAGTAAAAAGAAATTAGTAGTACTTATTACAACAGTTTTGATGATTGTGGCCCTAACAGCCTGTCAAACCAAAAGTACTAAAACCAATGGAGATACCATTAAAATAGCCGTTGCCCTGCCAATGACAGGTGATAATGCTGAATATGGAAAAAGCTTTTTATTAGCTGCACAGATAAAAGTTGATGAATGGAACAAAGAAGGTGGAGTATTAGGAAAAGAAATAGAATTAGTATCCTATGATGATAAAAACTCTGGTGAGGAAGCAGCTTCCATTGCACAAAAAATCGTAAGTGAAAAAGATATTGTTGGTGTACTTGGTCATTTTTCATCTGGTGTAAGTATGGTAGCAGCTCCCATTTATCAAGAAAACAAACTAATACAAATATCAAACTGTGCATCGCACCCTGATTACTCTAGTATTGGTAATTACATATTTAGAAACAACACTGTAATAAGTAGTGAGATTGGAGTTATTACAGATATTATTGCAAATGATCTTAAATTAAAAAATGTAGGTGTTATAGCAATTAAAACAGATTGGGGTTCAACCGCTGGTTCAATTGCAGATCAAATGGTTGATGAGCATCCAGATCTAACATTAGTTGCTCATGAAGATGTTTTAGAAAGTTCAGACGATTATAGTCCTGCTATAGCTAAATTAAAAGAAGCTGGTGCAGAGGCGGTTATTACCATAGGTATGTATCCTCTTATTGCACCTGTTGCAAAACAATACAAAGCAGTTGATAAAGACATTCAAATTTTAGGTTTATCCAATGCATACGCTCAACAATTAATTGAACTTGCTGGGGATGACGCAGAAGGTATCTTATTCCCTGTTAGTTTTTATGCTGACCCTAATAATGATGAGATAAAAAGTTTTGTAGATGCTTATAAAAAAGATTTTGGAAGTGAACCATCCGCTCTTGCAGCACAGGCATATGACTCTATTGGTATGTTATTAGAAGCAATCAAACAGAATGGCTCAGTAGAAAAAGAATCATTACGTGATACTCTTAATAATATCACATATCCTGGAATAACAGGTGAAACTAAATTTGATGACATTGGTGATGCTACAAAATCATACACAAAGCTAATTGTCAAAGATGGAGTATTTGCTCGTTATGTTAAGTAAGGCGTTATAAAGGAAGGAGATCTATTTATATGCTATCACAACAATTATGGAATGGCATATCCCTAGGAATGGCGTATTCCTTAATAGCCGTAGGATATTCATTGGTTTTTGGGATTCTTAGGCTGGTTAATTTTTCACACGGAGCAGTATATGCATTTGGAGCTCATATGGTAATATTCTTAATTAGTTTTAGGATCGGTTTATTTCCTTCCATTATTCTTGGAGTAATCATATCTGGTATTTTAGGGATTGCTATTGATAAAATTGCCCTAAAGCCTTTAAGAAAGAAAAACTCGCCACCAATAGCCTCTCTGATAACTACAATTGGGATCTCATATATCATTCAGAACTTATTAATGATAGGTTTTGGTAGTGAAAAGAAGCCATTTCCAAGTCTGTTTGAATACGAAATGCTAGATTTCTATGGTGTGCAAATAAGTACCATGCAGTTAATCATGTTTTTAGTATCTTTCATCTTACTAGTTATATTAACCATTATTGTACATGGAACTAAAGTTGGTTTGGCTATGAGGGCAGTTGAACAGAATACACAAATAGCAGGTTTGATGGGGATTAACACGAATGGAATCATAGCTTTTACATTTTTTCTAGGTGGGGCTTCGGCATCCATTGCCAGTGTACTAATAAGTGGTTATTATCAAATCGTTTACCCAACTATGGGATTTATGGTTGGATTAAAAGCATTTGCAGCTGCGGTACTTGGTGGAATTGGCGTATTCTATGGTTCTGTAGTAGGTGGGTTAGTGATAGGGGTTACCGAAAGTCTAGCAGCCACTGTCTTAGGTTCTGCCTATCGTGATTCTATCGCATTTCTTATCTTAATTATTGTATTAATTATTCGTCCATCTGGTTTTTTTGGTAAGAAAGGGATAGAAAAGGTGTAAGTAATGGAAAATAAAATGAAATCAATTTGGAATCAGGTAATTACACAGATAGAAAGTATTATCTATCGATTTCAATACATATTGTTAGGTATTTTTGTACTAGGATTAATTATATTTCCATTCATAGGATTTAATCAATATGCAGTTCGTATTGTTATAATGATAGGCGTTTACACTATGCTCGCATTAGGACTTAACATTCTTACTGGTTGTACTGGTTTAGTATCTTTGGGCCATGCAGGATTTTTTGCCATTGGTGCTTATACAACTGCATTACTTATGATACGTTTACATGTTAATTTCTTTCTTGCGATTATAGTAGGAGTTTTTGTAACAGGGTTATGTGGATTTTTATTAGGGCTTCCAACATTACGTTTAACTGGTTCCTATCTTTCTATTGTTACTCTGGGATTTGGTGAGATTGTTAAGATGATAATCATGAACTGGGATTCTGTTACCAATGGTACATATGGAGTTAGAAATATCCCAAGACCGAAACTATTTGGATATGAGTTAACACTTTATAATAAAGGTATGTACTATCTTATGTTGCTCTTGGTTCTATTAGTTACAGTATTGTCTGTTTCCTTTATGAAAGGTAAAACAGGAAGAGCATTTAAAGCAGTAAAGGAAGATGAACTAAGTGCCAGAATGATGGGAATATCTGTTCATAAAGTAAAAATACTAGCATTTGTAATATCTGCAGCAATTACGGGATTGGCTGGTGGGTATTATGCAACTTTAGTTTCCTACATTGATTATAACTCCTTTTCTTTTGATGTTTCTATATTAATCTTAAGTATTGTTATATTAGGAGGAATGGGAACAATTAAAGGTATGTTTTTTGGGGCAGCGGTACTCATTGTATTTCCTGAGATTTCAAGACCCCTTATGGAATGGAGATTTGTTGTATACGGAATGGTATTAATATTAATGATGAGATTTTGCCCAAGAGGATTACTTGGATTTCGCTCTAAAAAACCCTTCTATATACCTGACGTCCATAAATATAAGCAGAAATTAGTTAGGAATAGGTGAAATAATGGGAAAAGAGATTAATATGAACTTTCTAGAAGTTAAGAATCTAACTATACAATTTGGTGGGCTAATGGCTGTTGACCATGTTAACTTTAGTGTGAAAGAAGGGCAAATCGTAAGTATTATAGGTCCAAATGGAGCAGGTAAAACTACCATATACAATATGTTAACAGGTGTATACAAACCTACAGAAGGTGAGATTTTGTTTGGGGAGAACAGAGTTGACCTTATGTCGCCAGAAGAAATTGTTAAAATTGGAATAGCACGTACTTTTCAAAATATTAGGCTATTTCCTGATATGAGAGTAATTGAAAATGTTATGGTAGGAACTCATACAAGATTATCCTATTCTTTGTTAGATGAAATCTTTCATACCAAAAAGTATAGAACCATGGAATATGAAAAACGTAATCATGGAAAAGAATTATTAGAGCAAGTAGGATTACTACATCGGTTGAATGATTATGCAGGAAATCTACCTTATGGTGAACAACGTAAGTTAGAAATCGTACGTGCAATTGCAACTGGTGCAAAATTGTTACTGATAGATGAACCAGCAGCAGGGATGAATCCTTATGAATCAGAAGAATTAAGAAAATTCATATTATTACTGAAGGATAAAGGATATACCATATTACTAATCGAGCATGATATGAATGTAGTTATGAGTATATCAGATTACATATATGTACTTGACTATGGTAAAAAGATAGCGGAAGGATTACCAAAGGATATCCAAAACAATAAGGAAGTATTAACAGCTTACCTTGGAGAAAGTGAGGAGTCTGAATGAGTACTTTGCTAAATGTTACAGATCTTCACACTAGTTATGGTAAAATCCATGCCTTAAAAGGTGTAAATATTACAGTGAATGAAGGGGAGATTATAAGTCTTGTTGGATCCAATGGTGCAGGCAAAAGTACATTGTTATCTACTATTAGTGGTACTGTAAAAAGTCAAAGTGGTGAGATTTATTATCAAGATAAAAATATCGTTGGCCTTAGCCAAAGTGAAATTGTTAAACTTGGTATTAGTTTATCACCAGAAGGAAGGGGGGTATTCCCTAGGCTGTCGGTAGAAGAAAATCTTAGATTAGGTGCATATACAAGAAAAAACAAGGTGGAAATTAAACAATCATTCAATGATGTATATGAATTATTCCCAAGGTTAAAAGAGAGAAAAAAACAACTTGCAGGTACTATGTCAGGTGGAGAGCAGCAAATGTTAGCAATTGGTAGGGCATTAATGAGTAAACCTAGATTACTTCTATTAGATGAACCATCATTAGGTCTTGCGCCGAATCTTGTTAAACTAATATTTGAACTCATAGTAAATATTAACAGGCAAGGAATCTCTATTCTATTAATTGAACAAAATGCAAAGATGGCATTAAAAATCTCAGATAGAGGTTATGTACTAGAAAGTGGAAAAGTAAAACTTACAGATAGAGCAGATAACTTATTAAATATTATTGAAGTACGTAACGCCTATCTAGGTGAGTTAATACATGGTAACGTAGATAAAAACATTATTCATTCATTAAATAATTCAAAACTGTAGAACAGGAGTGGTAGATATGATAACAAATAATAAAACAATTAATGAACTCATATTAATGACTTAAGAAATGGAATTGAGCATCGGGCAACTTGGTTTGCATTAATGATAAAAGAAGCTGAGAAAAGAGGGGTAGATACATCCTTTGCAAGAGATGCTATTTATAATTGTGGTTGCTTCCATGGAGAAACTAAATTACCTAGAACCAATGATTTAAGTGTATTTGAAGAAGCATTCTTACCAGAGAATACAAAGAAGGTATTTGAAATGGAAACAGAGATAAAAAATAATAAATTAACAGTAACATTTCATTACTGTCCACTGGTATCAGCTTGGCAAAAATTAAATCTTTCCGAAGAAGATATTGCATTGTATTG
Organism: Bacillota bacterium; assembly: GCA_023387635.1. Lineage (GTDB taxonomy): Bacteria > Bacillota > Clostridia > Lachnospirales > Lachnospiraceae > Anaerocolumna. The sequence goes on along the minus strand of JAEWHU010000279.1, from coordinate 1,232 downwards.
CGATATAGCAATGGATGGTGATAGAGGTATTATAAGTACATATGAAGAATTTGAATATGAATTAGGCGATACCATTGCAAAAGGAAAACCAATTTGCCAAATGTTTGTAACTAAAAAATAAACTTTTGAGAGGCCCCTTTTCAAGTTAGTGATGGTTATTACTTATCAAGTTTCCAAAAATAGAATGTGATTATTAGCCACTAGAGACACGTTCTCACTCGGTTATAGCGATAGCAATACGTAAGGCCCCGACAGATAAATCTATCGGGGCCTTACATGCCGATGGTTACAAACGGTCTCTTTATGGATTAATAATCACACGCTTTTCTTTTAGTTTACTAGTTGGAATGCATATAGAATGTATATAATTCAATTAAATAGCCATTTGTTTTTAATAATTGATTATCGTCTGAACCTTTTAGGAAACGTAAACAGTAATACATGTTATTGCTAAAAGGACCCCAACTATCACCATAAGCATAACGTTCTTTGTCATGCAGAGCTGATATAATGGATGTTATAGTTCCATCTTGGCTCGTCCTCTTGATAGGTGCATTTTTGTAAACCTGCATTTTACTCACTTTTAGAAATTTGTTTATGTCCATCAATTTTGCTAGTTAAACCTGTCTTAAATATAAAGGTCAGCATATAAGGATCTATACTTCCATCTTCTTTATACCCACCTATGATAACTTCCCCCACAACAGTTTTAAATACTTCCCTATCAAATTCTACTAGTGGTTCCTTACTTTCAAATATTATTAGAATAAAATTCATTCATTGCTATTTATACAAGGCAAAAAACATTTTAGGATTAACTTTTAAAAGATGAATGAAAATACAGAAAAAACAACCCTGATATTTTCCTATTAAGATTATCTTTAAAATCAATTTTCAATTTTGGTAAGTTTATCGTAAGCGTATAATAATCTCATAGATTTAAAAGTGTCATAAATCATGGGATAATATCTCTACAATACTTTTAATGTTGGCAACACACTTTGTCAACATTAGAACAGTAGGGAGATGATAATTTGATAACTATGAAAACATCGAAACACGAAATACATAAAGTCCAGTGGCAGGAACTGATCAGTGAACAAAGTGAGAGTGATTTATCAAAGAAGTCCAGAGCCAGGCACCTAACATATTAGCTTTATAATCCGAGTCTGGCACCTACTTCTGCATACTCTATATCTTTTCTTCTGAATTCCAATTATCCCCTGTTTCTC
>JAEWHU010000256.1 GCA_023387635.1 Bacillota bacterium | reverse complement strand
ACTCTATTTAATGTGTGAATTGCTCGTTTTAAGTAAGAAGTATAACATATATCAAAATCAAAATTCTCTTGTTTTAATAACAATCCTGCCTTTGTAGCTTCTTCTTTTCCTTTGTCAGATAACTCTACATCCATCCAACCTGTGAATAAATTCAATTTATTCCATTCACTTTCTCCATGTCTAATAATGACTAATTTCATATGACACCATCCTTTCAGAGATATACTTTTAAAATGTTTTATATTTTATGATACTTCTAATTGTTTTAAAATATTTAAAATGCAAGTAGTCACAATAATACCATGTAATACTGTATTTTAATTATCTATGATAGTTATAATCCTAATAAAACATTTTTGCAAATAAATAATTTAGGTAAAATTTAACATTTTTATTACCATATGTCAATAGTTTATGGTATTTAAAAAAAAGAGAATTAAAAGATATAGCAAAGGCAATTATATAAATGTATCTCTATATAAATATTTTTTGTCTATGATATCGTACAAATAAAGAGTTTCGCAATTACCTAATACGACTCGAGTTAAGATATCGATTGAAGGAAAGACAAGCCGAAAGAATTTTATACACTTATATTCATTCGAAAATAAAAATTAGACTTTTAACTCCTGAGTCCTAATACTTGAAAGGAGATTATATGCCAAAAGATAGTCAAATTGATAAAAAAGAAGTACGCAAAGCAAAAGCAAATGGACAAACAACAATAGCAGAAGAAAATCAAAATCATAATAGAAATAATAAGAAAAACCCAGGTAAGAGTAAATTTAACACATAGGAGGTTTGTATGGCAAAAGCAGGAATGAGAAGGCCTGATGTAGAAGCTTATCATGGTACAGAAGGTAAACAAAAAATGAAGGTTCCCAAAAATACAGTAAAGCCAGTACCAGAAATACAAGGGAAAGCAAAAAGTGGACATGAAAAAGCCAGTCCTATAAATTATGATGGCAAATGGTAAATAGTAGATGATAAATAGTAGATGATAAATAGTAGATGGCAAATGGTAAATCGTAAATGATAAATTGAATAAATTGTACCCAAAAAGGAACCTGTGTTTATTAAATAAATAGACATAGGTTCTTTCCTTATTAAATCAATTATAGAAATACTTGCAATTTTTATATCCGAGTATTATAATAGGAATTAAATTAGTAGGATATAATAAAATTATTATATAAGATTATTAAACAGCTAATTTATCAAAATGAAAATTAAATAGTAACTAATAAAATAAAATGCGAAAAAGAAATGCAAGGAATGAGGTAAAGTATGTCAAATAAATTATTAGAGATTGTAGATTTACAAGTTAGTATTGATGAAAAAGTTATATTAAATAACTTAAACCTTTCAATTAACGAAGGGGAAGTACATGTTATTATGGGACCAAATGGCGCTGGAAAGTCAACTCTTGGTTACGCAATTATGGGTCATCCAAAATATGAAGTTAATGGTAGTATCACATTTGAAAATGAGGATATAACAGAGGAAAATACAGATGTTAGAGCTAGAAAAGGAATATTTTTATCCTTCCAGAATCCTGAAGAATTATCAGGGGTTACATTAGATAATTTCATGAGATCTTCAAAAGCAGCTATTACTGAAAAACCAGTAAGTATTATAAGTCATCGTAAAGCATTGCAAAGTAAGATGGATACATTAAATATGGATAAAGATTACGCAAGTAGATATCTTAATGTAGGTTTTTCAGGTGGTGAGAAAAAGAAATCTGAAATTTTACAAATGTTAATGCTCGAACCAAAACTAGCAATTTTAGATGAAACTGATTCTGGGCTTGATGTAGATGCAGTAAAAGTGGTATCTAAAGGTGTAGAAGCTTTTAAGAATGATAACAACTCTTTATTAATAATAACTCACAATACAAAAATATTAGAATTTTTACCTGTAGATAAAGTTCATATATTAATCGATGGTAAAATAGTAAAAACTGGTGATAGAACATTGATTGAACAAATAAATGTAAATGGATTTAAATCGTTTGCAATATCAAATCAATAAGTAGAGTACTTATATTGATTAAAAGTGTGTAAGGGTACGGAGATTGTTTTAAGCGGCAAGCCGCTTAGTGAGCAAATTCTCGCTTATCCTAATTATAAGTGTGCTAGGGCACGCGGATAGGAGTTTAATATGAATGATAAAAAGACAATTGACATAAGTTACGAAGAAAATATATTTGGAAAAACGAAAACTTATGTAGATGATGTCAATCGCAGTATATATGATGTAAAAGATAAAGTTGATGCATCTTTTGCTTCTGAAAAAGGATTGACAAAAGAAATTGTTGATATTATATCAACAGCTAAAAATGATCCACAGTGGATGAGAGAATTTAGACAAAAGTCTTTAGAAATATACAATGAAAAGAAGGCTCCAGTATGGGGACCTAGTCTTCATGAGCTTAATATGGATGATATTATAACATATATAAAGCCCAATACAGAGATGAAAGAAGCTTGGAATGATGTGCCAGAGGATATAAAGAACACATTTGATAGACTTGGTATACCAAAAGCGGAAAGAACTTCTCTAGCAGGTGTAGGTGCACAATACGATTCAGAAGTAGTTTACCACAAAGTTAAAGAAGAAATAAGTCGCCAAGGTGTTATTTATACCGACATGGAAAGTGCATTATATGAACATGAGGATTTAGTAAAAGAGCATTTTATGAAATTAGTTCCACCAAACGATCATAAATTCGCTGCTTTACATGGTGCAGTTTGGTCAGGTGGGTCTTTTGTATATGTGCCTCCTGGAGTAAAAGTTGACATTCCACTTCAATCATATTTTAGATTAAATGCACCTGGAGCTGGGCAATTTGAACATACACTAATTATTGTTGATAAAGGCGCTGATCTTCATTTTATTGAAGGTTGTTCTGCACCAAAATATAATGTAGCGAATCTACATGCTGGATGCGTAGAATTATATGTTCGAGAAGGTGCTAGACTTCGTTATTCTACAATTGAGAATTGGTCAAAAAATATGTATAACTTAAACACCAAACGATCAGTAGTTGAAAAGGGTGGTTCTATTGAATGGGTGTCTGGTTCCTTTGGGTCACATATATCTTATCTCTACCCTATGAGTATATTAAAAGGCGAAGGAGCAAAGATGGAGTTTACTGGCATTACTTTTGCAGGTAATGGTCAACATCTTGATACAGGTGTAAAAGTGGTTCATGGTGCACCAAATACTTCTTCTCATATGAGTTCTAAATCAATATCAAAAGATGGTGGAATAAGTACATTTAGAAGTAGTGTGAAGGTCACTGAAAAAGCAAGAAATAGTAAATCTTCTGTATCTTGTGAATCCCTTATGCTTGATGATATCTCTCGTTCTGATACAATACCTGTTATGGATATACGTAATGATGAAGTTGATATAGGTCATGAGGCTAAAATAGGAAGTATAAGTGATGATGCAATCTTTTACTTAATGTCAAGGGGCATCAGTGAGATTGATGCTAAGGCTATGATAGTTAGTGGTTTTGCAGAGCCAATTGCAAAAGAACTACCTCTTGAGTATGCTCTTGAAATGAACCAATTAATTAAATTAGAGATGGAAGGAAGCATTGGCTAAGGAGAATGAAGAGTGAAAGAAAATATATATTTAGAAAGGTTGCCACGATGTGATTCTTTCATTCTTTTTTATTAGTGGCAGTATCGCAGACAAGTCTGCGATATGCAATGGGTGTAAACCATGAAATTAGAATTAAAAGATTTAAATGTTTTACCAATTAAAACATGGAGCTGGCTTCAAGTTAATAGTCTATCCTTAGAAGAAGATATTCCTGAATTATTACCATTTATTAAAAATGTTGTAAACTTAAATAGTTCAGATAAACATCTAATTGAAGTAACAGGTAAGGATGAAGACTTTGAAAAGCTTTTAGAGTTAGAAACAGGGATAGGTAAACCATACACTGAATTTGTATTAAAAAATGTAAATAAATTAGTGAATTTTCGTATTCCTAGAGGAGTTAAAATAGACGAACCTATTCTTATAGATTATGAATTTGATGAAACAAATCTAGCGGCAATTGATTTAAATAGAGTAATTGCTGAAGAGGATAGTGAAGTAACAATTATATTGAATTACAAGAACAAAGGTGAAGAGAGTGCTTTTCATGCAGGCTTAACATTTTTAGAAGCAAAAAAGAATGCAGTAATTAACCTTGTGATTGTGCAATTAATGAATGATAGCTCTATTCACCTTAGTGATATTGGTACTATAGTTCACGAAAATGGAATTATTAATATTAATCAAGCTGAGATTGGTGGTATTAAAAGTATTCAAGGTTGTAAGACCATATTAAAAGGCAATGAAAGTAAGCAAAATGTAGATAGTATTTATTTCGGTGATAAGAAGCGTTTTATAGATATAAATTATATTGTAACCCATGAAGGTAGATTTTCTGAAAGTAAAATGAAATTAAATGGTGCCCTGCTTGATGAAAGTCGCAAATTATTTCGAGGAACCATTGATTTTAAAAAGGGTTGCGCAGGATCCATTGGCCAAGAAGAGGAATTCAATCTGTTATTCAGCCCTAAAATTAAAAATATTACAGCACCACTTATTTTATGTGCAGAAGAAAACGTACAAGGAATGCATGGAGCCAATAGTGGTAAAATACAGGAAGAACAATTATTTTATATGATGACCAGAGGAATTGATGAGTTGACTGCAAAGAAGATAATGATTGAAAGTGCATTTTTACCTGTTATTATGAAAGTGCCAAATGAAGAACTACAAAATAATATAATAGAGTTCGTGAAAGGAAGGCTATTAGGTGTTAAACAAATATAGAAAAGATTTTCCACTACTTGAAGAAAATAAAACTTTGTCATATCTTGATAATGCAGCAACTACTCAAAAACCTAGAAATGTAATCGATAGAATGAAGGAATATTATATAGCTGAAAATGCTAATCCTCATAGAGGGCTATATAAATTAAGTGTAAAAGCTACTGATGTGTATGAAGAAGGAAGAGAAGAGGTTACTAAGTTCATTCATGCAAAAAGCAGTAAAGAAATTATTTTTACTCGTAATACTACAGAATCAATTAATTTAATTGCCTATTCCTATGGAAGAATGGTAATAAACGAAGGTGATGAAATCCTAGTATCTATTCTTGAACACCATAGCAATATACTTCCTTGGCAGCAGTTAGCAAAAGAAAAAGGTGCAATTCTAAAGTTCCTTTATTTAGATGAGAATTTAACTATAACAAAGGAAGAAATTGATAGTAAAATTACTGATAAAACCAAGATTGTAGCAATCTCTCATGTATCAAATGTGCTTGGAATCCTAAACCCTGTGGAGTATGTCATAGAGAAAGCGCATAAGGTGAATGCAGTCGTAGTACTTGATTGTGCACAAAGCATTCCTCATTTTGAAATAAATGTTACAGAATTAGATGTGGACTTCATCGCTTTTTCAGGACATAAGATGCTAGGACCTATGGGAATTGGTGTCTTATATGGTAAAGAGAAATTATTAAATGTTATGCCCCCATTTTTAACTGGCGGAGAAATGATTGAATACGTATACGAACAAGAATCCACATTTGCACCGCTACCTCTGAAATTTGAGGCAGGGACTCCTAATGTAGGAGGAGTAGTTGGTTTGATGGAAGCAATTAGGTATATTAAGTCAGTTGGATACGATGAAATTAGAAGAATAGATGAAGAGTTAACGGAATATGCCATAGAGGAACTTAGTAAATTAGAGGACGTTATTATCTATGGTAGTACCAATGCCACAAGAAATGGAGTAATATCATTTAATGTTAAGGATGTTCATCCACATGATACATCTTCCATATTAGATGGAGGCAATGTGGCTATAAGGGCTGGACATCACTGTGCGCAACCGTTAATGAGATATTTAGGCGTAAATGCAACTTGCAGAGCTAGCTTTTATTTCTATAATACAAAAGATGATATAGATAATTTAGTGAATAATCTAAAAAATGTGAGGAGGTGTCTTGGATTTGGGAATTGAACAAATATATAATGATATATTAACCGAGCATATAAGGTCTAACCATAATAAAAAACATATTGATAACCCAACCCATACACTAAAAGGTGTAAATCCAAGTTGTGGAGATGAAATAACATTAGAGCTAAGAGAAGAAAATGGCATTATTAAAGATGCATCTTTCACAGGGCTAGGTTGTGCTATCTCAATGGCATCATCCTCAATAATGATAGATTTAATAAAAGGAAAAACTATAAATGAGGCTTTAGAACTTGGCAATGCTTTCTTTCAGATGATTAAAGGTGAGAGAAAAACCGATGAAGAATTAGAAATATTAGAAGATGCTATTGCCTTAAAAGATATATCTCATATGCCAGCTCGTGTAAAGTGTGCAGTACTTAGTTGGCATACCTTAAAAGAAGTAATAAAAGAAGATGGAAATTAAGATTAATAAAGTCTTGGAACTATTGGTGATAAGTAGTTCCAAGATTTTTATATATGAAATAAATGTAAGTTAGATTATGGTGATTTAGTCCATATGAAACAATTTTGACATAAAAATATATATAATTAATTATATAAAATGTTATTTTCCTAAGTCATTACTAAATGTTACATATATTGGATATAATACATTAATGGTATGAAAAAATCTTTTTGCAAAGTTAGATTATAGTATTAAATAATTTAAATAAGTATTTAGAAAAGAGGAAGTTATGACATTTGATGAATTATATAGGAAATTAGTAAAAAATGCTTTAGAAAATAAGGAAGAAGTACAAGATATAAGGGAATATGATCCGCATCACTTAGATTGCCTTTTACATCCTGAAAAATATGCACCAGTATTACATGTTGATAATTGTAATTGCTCGCCAGAGGAAGAAGGAAATTGTACAAAAAATTGCTTGTTTGAAGCAATAACGAAAAGTCCGGAAGGTGGTATTACAATTAATAAGGATTTATGTGTTGGTTGTAATGCCTGTATTGATATTTGCAAGTCTGAAAAGTTAGTAGCTAGTAAAGATATTTTACCTGCACTTAATGCCATGAAGGAAGCAAAAGGACCAGTGTATGCATTAGTTGCACCAGCATTTTTGGGTCAATTTAGCAAAGACGTAACTCCAGGTATGTTGCGTAACGCATTTAAAAAAATTGGGTTTGATGGCATGATTGAAGTTGCCCTTTTTGCAGACATTTTAACATTAAAAGAAGCTTTAGAATTTGATAAAAATATTATTACAGAATCAGATTACCAATTAACAAGTTGTTGTTGCCCTATGTGGATTGGTATGATTAAAAAAATATATAATGAACTAATGCCACATGTTCCAGGTTCGGTATCACCAATGGTAGCAAGTGGTCGTACCATTAAGAGATTATACCCAAATGCAGTTACCATTTTTATTGGACCTTGTTTGGCAAAAAAAGCAGAAGCAAGAGAAAAAGATATTGCAGATGCGGTTGATTATGTATTAACTTTTACAGAAGTAAGGGATATTTTTGAATTTGCAAAAATTAATCCTTCTGAAATGGAAGATAGCGATAAGGATCATTCCTCTCGCGCAGGTAGAATCTATGCTAGAGCGGGGGGGGTTAGTGAGGCAGTTAAAAGTACAGTGAACCGCTTAAATCCAGATAGAAAAATTACAGTAAAAACAATGCAAGCTGATGGAGTACCAGCATGTCGTGATATGATGAATAAACTAAAAAATGGAGAGGTTGATGCTAACTTTTTTGAAGGCATGGGTTGTGTAGGTGGTTGTGTAGGTGGCCCTAAGGTTATGATTGACCGTAATGAAGGAAGGGAGCATGTGATTGAATATGGTGAATTAGCCAATTATAAGACACCCATTGATAATCCATATGTAATAGAATTACTTCATAGATTAGGTTTTGATACAGTAGAAAGCTTACTTGAACACAGTGATATATTCACAAGAATATTTTAGAAAGAAGGATATAATATGCTACCAGTTATGTTTATAGGTCATGGTTCACCCATGAATGCAATTGAAGACAATGAATATAGTAGAACATGGAGGAAGATTGGCGAATCTATTAATAAGCCATCTGTAATTGTTTGTGTTTCAGCCCATTGGGTGACAAAAGGTACAAAAATATTAGTAAGTGAGGAACCACGTACTATCTATGATTTTTACGGATTTCCCAAAGAGTTATATGAAGTGGATTATACTGTGAAAGGATCTAAGAGTGTAGCAAATAGGATCCTTTCCTTGATTGGTACAGAGGCTACATTAGTAGATGATTGGGGGATTGACCATGGTACATGGTCAGTCTTAAAACACATGTTCCCCAATGCAGATGTTCCCGTTGTTCAAATTAGCATTAATGGTAATGCAACACCAGAGGAATTATATGAGATTGGTACTAAATTAAAAGCTTTAAGGAATGAGAATGTACTACTTCTTGGAAGTGGTAATATTGTTCATAATCTTAGAATGGTAGATTTTGGTATAAATGGTGGTTTCCCTTGGGCGTATGAATTTGATAAATATATTAAAGACAGTATTGTTAGCAGAAAATATGATAATGTGATTCAATATAGCAGATATGGAAATATAGCGAAATATTCCATTCCTACCACAGAGCATTTTAATCCAATACTTTTTATATTAGGTGCCACAGATGAAAAGGATGAAGTTAAGATTTACAATGAGTCCTGTGTATATGGTAGTTTATCCATGACCTCTTATGTGTTTGGACATAATAGTTAATTGGGAATTATTAAGAGAAAGAAATAGTTATTAAACGGCAGAAGATGATTAACCTTTTTTATACATAATTGATTGCAAAACAACCTAAGCTGTGACTTTGTCACAGCTTTTTATTAGTTACTATGCTATACTTAAGAAAAATACAATATAAAAAATGTTAATTAAAAAAACAAAAAATAGAAAAATAGAAAAATAGAAAGAGAGGAAAGAAGATGAAAAAGGTAATTATTGTAGGCGGTGTTGCTGGGGGTGCATCAGCAGCGGCAAGACTCAGAAGACTTGATGAAACTGCTAATATAATAATGTTTGAAAAGGGTGAGCATATTTCATTTGCAAATTGTGGTCTACCATATTACATTGGCGGTGAAATAAAAGATAAGTCAGCATTAACTCTGCAAACGCCAGAAGGATTTAATAAGAGGTTTCGTATCGATGTTAGAACAATGCAAGAAGTTATAAGCATTGATAAAGAAAAAAAAGTAGTTATAGTTCATGATAATAAAAATGGAATACAATATGAAGAATCCTATGATAAGTTGATACTTTCTCCGGGTGCAGTTCCTAGAAAACTAAATATTACAGGTGGTAATCATAAGAAAGTTTTTACACTTAGAAATATACCAGATACCCTAAAGATTAAAGAATTTATTCAAAAAGAAAAAGTAAAAAATGTAGTAGTTGTAGGTGGAGGCTATATTGGTATTGAAATGGCTGAAAATCTATATCATGCAGGTTTAGATGTAACTGTGATTGAATATGCTGATCATGTGATAGCATCCCTTGATTCTGAGATGGCTAGTGATGTTCATAATCATCTTAGAGAAAAAGGTGTTAAGCTGATGCTAAATAATGGAGTAAAAGAAATATATGAAGAAGGTAATGAGCTTAAGTTAGCATTAGACAATGGTGAAGTACGTACGGATATTGTAATTATGGCAGTAGGAGTAGCTCCTGATAGTAAACTTGCAAGTGAAGGTGACTTAGAAGTAAATAATAGGGGGGCCATTGTGGTAGATTCTAATATGCAAACAAGTAATAAAGATATCTATGCAATCGGTGATGCTATAGAGATAACTGATTTTATAACTAGCATGAAAGATATGATACCACTTGCAGGACCTGCAAATAAACAAGGAAGAATAGTTGCAGACAATATTGCTGGTATACCATCCACCTATCATGGCACCCAAGGAACTGGTATATTAAAAGTGTTTGATTTAACGGTAGCAATGACTGGAATAAATGAAAGTAAGGCAAAAAAAATAGGAATTGATTATATGAAATCTTATACTTATTCACAGTCACATGCCACATATTATCCAGGAGCAAAACCTATGTCAATTAAAATAATTTTTGAGAGAGAAACAGGTAAGCTTCTCGGTGCACAAATTATTGGGTATGATGGTGTAGATAAGAGAATTGATGTATTAGCAACTGCCATAAGAGGAAATATGACTATCTCTGATTTAACAAGGTTAGAACTTGCGTATGCACCTCCATATTCTTCTGCAAAGGATCCTGTAAATATGGCTGGTTTTGTAGGGGAGAATATACTAAATGGTATGGTTAAAGTATTCTATCCTGAAGATGTGGATGACTTAATAAAAGATAATAATGTAACATTATTAGATATTCGAACGGAAGAGGAATATGAATACGGAAGCATAGAAGGATTTACTAATATATCTTTAGACGAATTACGTGAGCATATTAATGAACTAGATAAGAATAAAAAGGTATATGTTACTTGTCAGATAGGATTAAGAGGATATCTAGCAAGCCGTATTCTTACTAGTCATGGTTTTGATAGTTATAATTTATCTGGAGGATATCGACTTTATGAAAGCATAAATCGTGATAAATCATTTAATGATTTATCCAATTCCAAAGAAGAGGATATATTATCAGTTGCTAGTTTATAATAAAGGTAATTAAAAAGTTAAATAAAGTTAATTTAAAAGTAGCTAAATTCATATTATTAGAATTTAGCTACTTATTTTTAATTTATTAAGAAAGCAGTCATAAAATAATTTATATAAAATGAATCATATAGATAAAAACAAGTAATAATAATACTAAATAGAAAAGAGGTGTTTAATCATTAAGGATAATAAAGAATGGAAGGAACTTTTTCATGATATATCATATCATATTATTTTTGATAATAAGCCATCTATATATTTAACAGAACTATCTTTTAATAAAAAGTTTAAAGAATACCCATTTTCTATGATAAATAGATTAAAAGAAACAGAGCAATCCAAAGTTCATCATAAAGAAGGAAATGTCTTTAATCATACAATGTTAGTAGTTGATGAGGCAGCTAAAGTAAAAGAAAAAGCCAAGGATAAAAGTGCATTCATGTGGGCAGCATTACTACATGATATTGGTAAACCTGATACTACTAGAGTAAGAAAAGGTAAAATTACTTCTTATGAACACGACAAAGTAGGTGCTAAACTAACAAGGGACTTTCTGGTATATTTTGAATGTGAAGAAAGCTTTGTATCTCATGTCCAAAATCTAGTATTATATCACATGCACATATTATATGTATTAAAAGATCTACCCTTTAGTGATATAAAAAACATGATGAAAGATGTAGATATTAATGAACTTGCTCTATTGGGTTTATGTGATAGGGTAGGGAGATTTGGTGGAGATAGAAAAGCGGAAGAGGAAAATATTCAAATTTTTCTTAATAAACTAAATTTGAGTAAATAATAAATTTACACAAATAGATAATTTTGCACAAATAGAAAGTTCCACATTCCCTAATTCAATTTTTTAATGAAAGGAAAAGATTAAGATATGGCAAAAAACAAAGATAACGCTAAAAAAAATAGTAAAAATAAGAAATCACAAGGAAAAGTAACTTCTATGGTAGATGTAACTACATCAGGTAAAATTGAAAATCAAAACCAAACTTATAATAGTAAAAAAGAAGGTTTAGGACCTAATGGGAAAAGATAAGGTAAGGCTTGTTGTAAACTAATTTGCAACAAGCTTTAGCTTTGCCAATCGCGCTCAACACGAGAGTTTGCCAAGGTAAACTCTCGTGCTCTATAGAAATTGATCCAATCTATAAAAATTTATAATAAATAGCCACCACTGAATGATATTGACAATCGTTATCAATTATGATAAAGTGTGTAAATGTGATTTGGAGCTAAGTGTGAAAGAAAATATAAATTTTGAAAGGTTGCCAAGATGCGATTCTTTCACACTCTTTTATTTGTGGCAGCATCACAGACAAGTCTGGATATGCAATGGGTATAAATTATGAAAGATAAGATGAAGAAATTTCTACATAATCGTCTACTGTGGCTACTAATTTTAATGCTATTTTCAATTTATTCACTTACCATAGGTGTTAAGGATTTTAGCTTATTAGGAGTAATAAAAGGTAACGCAGATGATGTAGGACTCATTTTAATGAGTCGATTACCAAGACTTATAAGCATTTTAGTAACTGGTGCTAGTTTAAGTATCGCTGGGTTAATCATGCAAACAATGACACAAAACAAATTTGTGTCACCATCAACAGCTGGAACAATGGAGTGGTGCCGATTCGGAATAATGATTGCCATGTTCTTTTTTGGCGGACAGAGTACAATGTTAAAGATGGGTACAGCTTTCATAGCAGCTCTTTTTGGAACTTTATTATTTATGCAAGTATTACAAAGGATACAATTTAAGAATAATATGATTGTTCCTTTAGTAGGTATGATGTTAGGTAATGTAGTTAGCTCAATAACTTCTTATATAGCATACAAATTTGATATGATTCAAAATATGTCATCATGGTTACAAGGTAATTTCTCCTTGATAATTAAAGGTAGATATGAATTGTTATACATAGGCATACCATTTTTAATTATCGCTTATCTCTACGCAAGTAAATTTACAATTGCTGGGATGGGTGAGAGCTTTACAAAAAGCTTAGGCGTAAATCATAAAAAAATTGTCATGATTGGACTTATCATTGTAGCGGTTATTACTTCAACAGTAGTCGTTACAGTAGGAAGCATTCCATTTATTGGTCTTATCATCCCTAATATAATTGCTATTATTAAGGGTGATAATTTAAAAAATACGCTACCTGACACAGCAATACTTGGAGCTTTTTTTGTATTGTTATGTGATGTTTTAGGGAGAGTTATTATGTTCCCTTATGAGGTACCAATAAGCGTAATCATTAGCGTTCTTGGGAGTGTATTGTTTTTAATATTACTGTTTTGGAGGAAAAGACATGGTAGGTAATATTAAAGGAAAAAAATTAAATGATAAAACCATAATTTTATTATTAATTGTACTAAATATATTATTAATTTGTGGTTTTCTATTTATAGGAATCACAAGCAAAAACATTGGTTTTTATTTACCTAGAAGACTAAATAAAATATTAGCTATCTTACTTGTAAGTTATAGTGTAGGTTATTCATCCATTACCTTTCAAACCATAACAAATAATCATATATTAACACCTAGTGTAATGGGACTTGATTCATTGTATATGTTCATACAAACAGTGATTGTATTTTTCTTTGGTCAAAAAAGTATATCTTTGATGACTGGAAATAGCAACTTTCTAATCTCATTAGTTATTATGGTAGTTGCTTCCACTTTGCTTTTTATATTTTTATTTAAAGGTGAAGGGAAAAATGTTCATTTTCTTGTTTTAACTGGAATGGTTATGGGAAGTTTATTTGGAGGAATGTCAACATTTATGCAAGTAATACTTGACCCCAATGAGTTTTCCATATTACAAGGTAAAATGTTTGCTAGTTTTAATAATATAAACACCAATCTTTTAGGTATATGTATTGTTATTACTATTATAACATTATTAATTACATTGAAAGATTTACCATATCTAGATGTATTATCACTTGGAATAGAACATGCAATTAACCTTGGTGTTAATTATAAAAAATTAGTTTTAAAAACTCTTATTATTACAGGAATTTTAGTATCTGTTTCTACCGTCTTAGTTGGCCCAATTACATTTCTTGGTATTTTAATTGTTAGTTTAGGAAGGCGACTAGTAAGAACTTATAAACACAGCATACTAACAACAGTAATTGTATTACTGGGCTGTTTATTTCTTAATGCTGGGTTGTTTATATCTGAAAGAGTGTTTCAATTTGAAACAACAGTAAGTGTAATTATAAACTTTATTGGAGGTATTTATTTCATATATCTCATGTTAAAGGAGAGCAAACAATGATTTCAATGAAAAATCTTACTAAGAAATATGGCAATAAGCGTGTTGTTGATGAGGTTTCACTTACATTACCAAAAGGTAAAATCATTGCCTTTATCGGCAGTAACGGAGCAGGAAAGAGTACTTTAATATCTTTAATTAGTAGAACACTCGCAAAAGATGCGGGTCTTGTATTTGTTGATGATAAAGAACTAAAAGAATGGAAAAGTAAAGAGTTAGCCAAACGATTATCCATATTAAAGCAAACCAATCATTTAAACATACGTTTAACCATAAGAGAACTTGTTTCATTTGGAAGATTTCCACATTCCAATGGTAGAATTACCAGTGAGGATGAGAAACATATTAACAATGCAATCGCATATTTAGGATTAGAAGAATTACAAGATAGATTTCTTGATGAACTTAGTGGTGGGCAACGTCAGATGGCTTATATTGCTATGGTTATTGCCCAAGATTCTGAATATATCTTCTTAGATGAACCTTTGAATAATCTAGACATGAAACATTCCGTACAGATTATGAAAGTAATAAGAAGGTTAGTGGACGAGCTTAATAAGACAGTAATGGTAGTTATCCATGATATTAACTTTGTTTCATGTTATGCAGATTATGTAATAGCTATGAAAAATGGAAAGATAGTACAATGTGGTGATACATCTGAAATAATTGAAAGTGCTGTTTTAAAAGAAGTATATGATTTAAATATATCTGTTGAAAATATACAAGGCAAAAATATTTGCTTATATTATAATTAATCACATAGAAAGAAGGATAAAAAAATGAGAAAAATTACTTATTTAGCGGCAGCTACACTTATTGCAATAACTGCATTAACAGGTTGTGGAACTAAGAACAACGACACAAATACAACTGGAAATAATACAGAAGTAGTTACAGATACTAATAACGAGAATACAAATCCAACTTCAGAACCAGAAAAAACAGAAGTTGTAATTGAACATACTATGGGTAAAGTAACAGTTCCAGTTAATCCTAAAAAGGCTGTGGTATTTGATTACGGTGTACTTGATACAATAAATGCTTTAAATATTGATACAGAGCTTGCAGTGTCTGTTGAAAGTTTACCTGCATATTTAAGTGAATATAGTAATAATGTTAATGTTGGATCATTAAAAGAGCCAGATTTAGAAGC
Source organism: Bacillota bacterium (assembly GCA_023387635.1). Classification (GTDB taxonomy): domain Bacteria; phylum Bacillota; class Clostridia; order Lachnospirales; family Lachnospiraceae; genus Anaerocolumna. The sequence continues at coordinate 8,830 of JAEWHU010000256.1, read as the reverse complement.
AATCTTTGATTTTGAACCTGAAGTTATCTTTATTAGTGGACGACAAGCTTCTTATTATGAACAATTATCTGAAATTGCACCAACTGTATATGTTGAGCTTAATTCAGCAACCTACATGGAAGATTTCAAGAAAAATGTAGGATTCATTGCAGAAATCTTTAATGTAGAAGAAGCTGCTAATGCAAAGATAGCTGAAATTGAACAACAAGCAGCAGACGTTAAAGCAATTGCTGATACAAAAGAAGAAAAAGCGCTTATTCTTTTAACTAACGATGGAAGTATTAGTGTTTATGGAAAAGGTTCTAGATTTGGTATTATTCATGATTTATTAGGTGTAAAAGCTGCAGATGAAAACATTGAAGCATCTACACATGGACAAGAAGCTAACTATGAGTATATTGCAAAAATAAATCCAGATATCATATTTGTTGTTGACCGTACTGTAGTAGTTGGTGGAACAACAACTGCTAATACAGTTCTTGACAATGATTTAGTTAATGGAACTAATGCTGCTAAGAATGATAGAATTGTTTCATTAGATCCAGACATTTGGTACTTATCCGGTGGTGGTATTAAATCAGTAGCAGAAATGATTGAAGTAGTTGGTGAAGCAATAAATAAATAATTAAATAAATAAATAAATGAATTGCATATAAGGGCAAAAAAAGAATGTATGATTTTAATCATACATTCTTTTTTTGTACCTGTGTCCATTATTCCAATCCAACAGTATCATCAACAGGAATAGCAAACATAATACCTTTTCCAGGGGTATGTAAGCCTACTGCCTTATTAATACTTTCCATAATAGCAACTTTATTTTCATGCTCTGCTATTATTAGAATTAGTTCTTTTTCAGGTTGAATGGTTATACCTAAGAATTTAGCGGCTTCAGCACTTCCAAGACCTTTTGCATGTACCAAGGTTCCTCCTTTAGCGCCTGCAGCTTTAGCAGCGTCCATAGCCTCATCAGAGTATCCCTCAGTAATAATGGCTATTATTAATTCATGTTGTTTATCTTGTTTCACCTGATTCACCTCACAATCAAATTTAGCTAGTTTATCGTTTATTTGAACTTCATCAAGATGTTGCATAATACAACTAATGGATGTAACTGGTATAGTAAAAGCAACACCTTTACCAGGTTTATCAAAATGCATTTTTGTTTTTAATAACGAAAATACATGATTTATTTGATATTCAGAGATGGTACTTATAATAATGTTCTTTTTCGTTGAACCAAGACCTAGGTAATCAAGTATTTCAGAACTGGCAGTACCATGTCCGTGAGTAGTAACGTGGAAGGGAATATGATTTTCAATATAAAAATCAACAAATTCTTTGTCGTTACCGTAATCCTTTATAGTTACTAGGAGTTTGAGTTTCGCTAAGTCTTTGTTTTTACTTTCCATAGTAGCTCCTTTCATAGACTAGTTATCGTTAGGCAATTGCGAAACTTTTTATTTATACGAATTCCATATGTGATTTATACGAATTCCTCCGCTCCAACGCTCATTCCGCTTAACTTACGCTCCGGAATTGTATATATCACATATGGAATATTGACAATTTTGAAGTTTCGCAATTACCTAACTAGTTATCGTTTATATTATCTTCTTCTAAAGTATCATATACTTTGGTTTCATCCTGATAGGATATGATTTCCTCATAATATATAAAATCATCGTTAAGAGATAACTCTTCATTTGTTATTGGTATACTACGGTTTGCTTTTATTTTAGATACAAGTCCAAGTATCTGTATGGTTATTAATGGAGTCATGGCAACCATAGCAACTATTCCAAATGCATCTATTAATATATCGCCGCCTATAGCATTACAAGCACCCATAGCAAGTGGTAAAAGAAAAGTTGCAGTCATTGGACCTGAGGCAACGCCACCAGAGTCAAATGCGATAGAAGTAAATATTGGAGGTACAATAAAAGTCAATATAATAGCTATTGCATAACCTGGAATTAGTAAAAACCATATAGATAATCCAGTGGAAATACGTAGCATAGACAAACCAACAGAGATTGCAACGCCAATGGATAAACTAAGTAACATGGAGCGTTTTGATATACTTCCTTCTGATATGTCTTCAACTTGTTCATTTAAAACATGTACTGCAGGTTCTGCTGCAACGATTAAAAAACCAATTATCATTCCAATAGGAATTAGTAACATATTGTACTTACCAGTAATAAGGTTTTGACCTAATAAATACCCAGCAGGCATGAAGCCTACATTAACACCAGTTAAGAATAAAACAAGGCCAAAATAAGTATATATTACACCGATGCCTATTTTAATTAGTTGTTTCCTATGTAACTTAAGTGTAAAGGATTGAAAAATTAAAAAGAAAATGATTATTGGTAAAAGTGCTATCATTACTTCTTTTGCGTATATAGGAAGCGCTTTAGCAAAAACTTGGATAATTTCTTTAAAATTAGCTACATTTGTAACCATATCCTGTGTTACTTCAGAAGCGGATGGTTTATAAAAGAGTCCTAATATAGTAACTGCTAGAATTGGTCCAACTGAACATAGTGCAACCAAACCAAAACTATCTTCTCTAGAAGTTTTATCACTACGTACATTAGCCATACCAATACCAAGTGCCATAATAAAAGGAACAGTAATTGGCCCAGTTGTAACACCGCCAGAGTCAAATGCAACAGCAAGAAAGCTTTTTGGTGTAAAAGAAGCTAATATAAACACAATAAAGTATAGAGTAATTAAGATATAGGACAATTTGATTTGGAATAATGTCCTAAGTAAAGAAATTACTAAGAAAATACCTACACCAATGGCAACACATAATATTATTACCATATTTGGTACACCAGGTGTTTGATCTGCAAGTACTTGAAGATCGGGTTCTGCTATAGTAATCATCATACCCATAAGAAAACTTACGGGTATGATAAGCCACAGCTTTTGTGATTTGGTTAAAAATGATCCGATTTTTTCACCCATGATCATCATGGAAGTATCAGCACCTAAAGTAAATAGTCCCATACCAAATATTAATAATAAGGCTCCCATTATAAACATTACTAGAGTGCCCGTAGGCATTGGAGCAATTGTAAAATGGAGTAATAGTACTAATCCAGTAATAGGTAAGACGGAGGAGAGTGATTCTTTAATTTTTAAAACAAAATTTTTATTCATGGACACCACCTTTGAACGAAAGTTTACGAGTTACGTGATGGTATGAATGGACAAATTTATGTTTTAGGCTGCTGCGAGGTTCATAAGATGATCAGCAATTCGCTCTAAGTCAGTTAGTATTTCATCATATAATATACCAGCTTCTATTTTGCAATCGCCATTTGTCATTCGTTCTAGATGTTGTTTCTTAAATTGTTCCGTGTACCTATCAACTTGTGCTTCTAGAAAATAAACTTTTTCTTTGCGCTCAATGGGACTATAAGATTTATCAGCCACGATAGAGAACATTTCACTAATCGTATCCTTAATTGTATTAAGCTCTATTAAGCCTTCATCTGAAAATGTTAATTTTCTCTCTAAACATTTCGAAGTGTGTTCAGCAATGTTTTGTGCATGATCTGCAATTCGCTCTAAGTTACTTGTATAAGTTAATAGTCGATTAACATTTTTTGCAGATTCTTTGTTCATAGTAAGGGCATTTATTTTAACAATACCTTTTTTTATTTCATGATTTAAAAAGTTTATGGTATCTTCACCGGCATTTACTTTAATTATTGTATCTTTATCTGGTTTATTAAAATCAGATAATGCTAAGTCTAAATTTTCTCTAGTAAATCGTAACATACGATTCACTTCTGCTTCTATATTAATAATAGAAACTGAAAGATCTAGGTAATTACATTTATCTAAAAACTCAAGTTTTTTGGAATTCTCAACTTTATCTTCACCTGGTACAATGGCCATTGCAATTTTACCAAGAATAGAGCTAGCGGGTAATAATAAAAGTGTAGTAACAATATTAAAAATAGTATGCAAATTAGCTATTTGTTTTACAGTACTATTAGGTGCAAGAGCTATCATCCATTCTTCAAATGGAAGAATAAAACTGATAAGAATAAAGAAAATAGCACCAAAAGTATTAAATAAAATGTGACTAACTGCAACTCTTTTTCCGCTTTTATTGCTACCAATAGAAGCTATAAATGCTGTGATGCAAGTACCAATGTTTTGACCAAATACTACGTACATGGCACCGCCAATTCCGATTAATCCTTGCCCAGCCATCGCTTGTAATATACCTAAAGATGCAGAAGAACTCTGGATGATGCAAGTAAATATTAGACCAATGAACACACCAAAGAATGGATTACTAAAATTAGCCATTAAGTCTCTAAATGCAGGAACATCACGAAGTGGACTCATAGCGTCACTCATCATGTTCATTCCTATAAATAGCATTCCAAGTCCAATAATAACTTGCCCTAAGTAATTTAGATTTTGCTTCTTTGAGAATAAAATTAAAATTAATCCAATGAATGCAATTACAGGTGCGATAGTACCAATATCTAGGGCTATTAATTGACCTGTTATAGTTGTACCAACATTAGCACCCATAATAACACCAATACCCTGTGCTAAGTTCATTAATCCTGCATTAACAAAACCTACAACCATAACTGTTGTTGCAGATGAGCTTTGAATTACAGCGGTTACAACAACACCGACCAACATTCCAAGGAACTTGTTAGTAGTTAACCTTTCCAAGATTCCCTGTAATTTTGAACCAGCAACTAATTCAAGGCCGTCTCCCATTAGTTTCATACCGTATAGAAACAATGCAAGACCACCTAACAACGTAAATAAATCTGTGATCTTCATTCTATGAAAACCTCCTGTTAAAATTTGAAACAATTAAATCTTGTATACTTTTTATAAAAGTGGTTACCATTCTAGTACTTGGAGATCATATATTCTATTTGCATATGAGGGCAAAATAAGCACACAATTAACCTAGAAAAATTTACTATTTTTAGTCCAAGCATAAATTTGTCCTCCTTTCTACCTAATTTTAAACTAGGAAAAGTAAATAATCAACCTAATTTATGAATAAATTAATTAAATTAAATTTTTTATTGGATTTCTTTGAATAAATAGTGTATTATAGTACGTGGTTTTATGTTTTAGCAATTTTTTCGTTCTATTCAAACTACAACAACTGATCTATTTATATAAATGTGTAAATTTGTAAAATAGAGGTATACAACGCTTAGGAGGATTTATATGAGAAAGACCAAGATAATATGTACGTTAGGACCATCAACAGATAAGGATGGAGTATTAAAAGAATTAGTTTTAGCAGGTATGAATGTTGCTAGATTTAATTTTTCACATGCTGATTATGAAGAACATTTAGGAAGATACAATAAATTAGTTGAAATACGTAATGAAGTAAGAAAGCCAGTAGCTACACTTCTTGATACAAAAGGACCAGAAGTAAGAATTGGTACATTTAAAGAAGATAAGAAATATAATCTTGTTAAAGGACAAAAGTTTACATTAACTACAAGAGACGTAGAAGGTGATTCTTCTATTGTTTTCATGAATTGTCCAAGTTTAGTAACAGATATTAAAGTAGGGGCAACTGTATTAATTGATGACGGCCTTATCGAACTAGTAGTTAATGAAATAACAGATACAGACATTATCTGTACTGTACTAAATGATGGTGTAGTTTCTAACCGTAAAGGTGTTAATGTTCCTGGAACTAAACTATCAATGCCATTTATTAGCAAGAAAGATAGAGAAGATATTATATTTGGTATTAAACACGGATTTGATTTCATCGCAGCATCCTTCACAAGAAGTGCAGAAGATATTCTTGAAATTCGTAAAATATTAGAAGAGCATGGATGTACTACTACAAACATCATTGCAAAAATTGAAAATATGCAAGGGATAGAAAACATTGATGAAATTATCGCAGTTTCAGATGGTATTATGATTGCTCGTGGTGATATGGGTGTTGAAGTACCAAATGAAGATGTGCCAGTAATCCAAAAAATGATTATTAAAAAAGTTTACAACGCAGGTAAACAAGTTATTACAGCTACTCAAATGCTTGATTCCATGATTAAGAATCCACGTCCTACAAGAGCAGAGACTACTGACGTAGCTAATGCAATTTATGACGGTACAAGTGCAATCATGTTATCAGGTGAAACTGCTGCAGGTTTATACCCGATAGAAGCTCTTAAAACTATGGTTCGTATTGCGGTTCGTACAGAACAAGATGTTGATTATAAAAAGAGATTCCGTCAATTAGATGGTAACGATCATCCAGATATTACAGATGCTATATCACATGCAACATGTACTACAGCACACGACCTAAATGCAAAAATAGTTACTGTTACTAAATCAGGTAAAACTGCAAGGATGATTTCTAGATATCGTCCAGAATGTGATGTATTTGCATGTTCTACACATGAACATGTATGCAGACATCTTAACCTATCATGGGGTGTAACACCAATTTTAATTGAAGAAAAACAAGATACTTTTGATTTATTTGAGCATTCTGTAAATGTACTTCTTGAAAAAGGTTATGTAGAAAAAGGTGAATTAACAGTTATTACAGCAGGCATACCTATGGGGGTTTCTGGAACAACTAACATGATTAAAGTTCATGTAGTTGGAGAAGAATACTAAAATTAATTAAATGCTAAACATTAAGATTAATAAAACAACATAGGAAGGAAGAGGGCATCATGGAAATCTTGATCATTTTAATTATAGGAGTATTCATAGGCGCTAAATTCTTTCCTATAAAACTAAAGAAATGGAACGAAAAACTTCAAATCATTCTCATAGCAATTTTGATATTTGCTATGGGAATTTCTTTAGGTAGTAGAGAGGATTTCGTCCATGAATTATTAACCCTAGGGTTAGATAGTTTAATCCTAGCATTAATACCCATGATTTTATCCGCATTGTTAGTTTACGTTCTTACACAAAAATTTTTTGATAAAGACAAATAATACATAAATACGAAAGCATGTAAATAAGGAGTAAATGAAATGGTTTACATCGCTATTATTAGCTTACTTTTAGGTATATCCTGTGGCCATTTTTTTAGTGGTTCTTCTTTTATATCTATGTTAACAAACAATTCAAATTATATACTTGCAATACTTATGTTTTCGGTAGGAATTAGTATTGGGGTAAACAAACAGGTTTTCGCTAAAGTAAAGGAATATCATATTAAAATATTTATTATCCCTTTTGGCACTATTATTGGCTCAGTAGCAGGTGGAGCTTTGTCTAGTATTCTACTTCGTATGCCCCTAAATGAAGGAATGGCAGTTGCTTCTGGTATGGGTTGGTATAGTCTTTCTGGAGTAATGATAACTAACTTGGCTAGCAGTACATTAGGTACCGTTGCTTTTATCAGTAGTTTATTAAGAGAAATCTTATCTTTTTTAGCAATTCCATTTATAGTGAGAACTTTAAATGTATATGCTGCCATTGCTCCAGCAGGTGCGACTAGTGAAGATACTACTCTTCCCATGTTAATTAAATATACTAATGAAGAAGTAGTAGTTTTATCAATATTTCACGGAGTTATCTGTTCCTTCATGGTTCCAATTCTAATACGATTTTTTCTAACATAAAACGTCTATCATTTTAGCAAACACACTAAACTTGTTTCCGATTAAATATTCTAAGTTAGATGCATAATAAGAATGAGTCTATTTTTATTAATCTTAGGAGGTGTATTTATGAAGAAACAGGTTTTTATTTATATGTTAGTAATGGTTTGCAGTATATTTATATTTGGATGTAATAAAAAAGATGGTAGTGATTTAAATGAGGGTGACATTATTGATAATTCAAATAGTATAGATAACAATATAGTAGAGAATGAAAATGATACCCATAATAATGGGGAGTTTAATAATTATTATCAAATTGAAACCATGGCTGGTTTAATTAATAAAACAGATGAAGAGGTAATAAATGTATTAGGAGAAGGAAGCACTGTGTATAACCAATTTCCTGACACAAAAAGCTATACACGGGAATATTCCCATGTATTTGAGGGCGAGAATGTGATTACAGTAATCTCTTATGACAATAGTAATAAAGTAAATGGTATATATACGTATTTACCTTCTAATGATTTGGACAAATGGGAGCAGGTACTTACAAGTAAATTAGGCTATCCTACAAAACTTGTATCTATCTCCAATGCTAGAAGTGATATACAAACGAAAATGTGGAGATTGGATGAAACAGTTGTAACTTTATTAGGTATAAAAAATTCATTATCAATTCAAATTGAATAAAAATGGGAGGATGATAGTTTGGTTAAGGCTCTTAATATATTAGATGAGAAACAAAAAAAGGAAATTAATGAACTAGTATCAAAATGTCTTTTGTATGAAGGTTTGGAAAAAACCTTGTATTTAGAAAATGATTTAAACATCTATGAAAATATGAAATGTTTCTTTTTGTATTATGTAGATGAATATTTAGTAAGTGTTCTTACAATGACACAAATAGATGAAGATAGTGTAGAAATTACAGGTTATACTTTGCCTAATGAACGTAACCAGGGTTATTTTATAGAATTACTTGATTACGCAGAAGAGGAATTAATCGGGTTTGATATTAAACATGTTGTCTTTGTGGTTGAGCCAAATAGTAAAGCTGCACAATACGTTATAGAAGCATGTTATGCAAGATACATTAAATCAGAATACTTATTAACTTTTGACATGGTGAACTTAAAAGAAATTAGTATTGAAGCTGATACTAACTTGTATATAGAAAAATTAACAGATGATTTAAGACAAGAAAGTATTAATCTTAGTAC
>JAEWHU010000222.1 GCA_023387635.1 Bacillota bacterium | reverse complement strand
TATTTATACTGGATTGATCCGAAGCGTGCAATAACTAAAAAGTAAAAAACTGTTATGAAATAACCACGTCATTTCATAACAGTTCAATAATTTAATAATTAATCATTTATATAACGTACTGCTTTTGCTGGTGTTCTATAATACATATTAGATATTTTAATACCTGATCTTGGATTACTTGCATGTATTACTTGGCCGTTACCGATATAGATTGCAACGTGATTAATACCTCCACGACCATTACCATAGAATACTAAATCACCAGGTTTCACATTAGAAACTTTTATTGTAGTTCCAGAACTTGCTTGAGCTCCTGATGTACGTGGAATTGAGATGCCAAAGTTCTTATAAACTTGTTGAGTAAATCCTGAACAATCAACACCTTTACCAAGTGTTGTACCACCCCATACATATCTTCCACCTAAATACTTTTTAGCAAATGATACTAATCTATTTCTTGTACCAGAAACACCTACTATATCACCTTCATCAAATGTAATTGCTTTACTAAGTTCATAGGACAACTTTACATATTGTCTTGATACATAACCTTCGTCATTATCAATTTTTACTTTTACCCATTCAGATGTTAATTCAACTACTTCTAACTCTTCGTCAATAGGAACACTGGTTACTACATTACCAAGTAAAGATGGCTCTTCTCTAACATTTAACGTTGTCGTAGTTACTGTGGCTACTAAACTTCCAACCTTTTTCGCTAATGCAACTGCATCATTACCAGTTACCAAATAATCTGCTTTTACATAACCAGTTACTTTTCCGGATTTAATTTTTGCCCAACCATTATCTGTATATTCTATTATATTACAACTTGCGTTCTTTGGTAATTTACCGATAACAGTTTTTCCTTCACCTGGTTCTTTTCTTATATTTAAATAATCAGATACATTAGAGATACCAAAGTTCTTATATTCATTATCTGCTGCACCTTTATCAAGTGCTGCGATTGCTATATCATATGCGGCAACTATATCACAAGCCTCGTTATATTTATCTATGGTATAAGATACGCCAGCTACTGGTATATCCCCTATGATATTAGAAGCATCTGCTATTTTTGTGTTAAATGTCATTAATAATGTACTGGCAACACATAAAGTTGAAACTTTTAAAAAGTTTTTACTAATTTGATTCATTGTGTTCCTCCTAAGCTTCCACTTTGAACATATTTCATATAAACTAAAAAGTTGTTACAAATATGTTACATATATTTTAATTAATTATATCAAGAGTTCAAAATTATGTCAATACAATAAAAGGATATTTGTACAATAAAAATTAGAAAGTCTTTACATTAATAGTGTACTTTTCCATATAAGAACCTATTATTTGGTCAAATGATTCTTTATATTTGCAACAAATATAATTTTTCCTTGGTAAATTACATATAAAATGGCCCTATATATTAGTTAACTTCTAATATATAGGGTCACTTACAATATTTATTACTTCATATCTTATATAGATTTATACTATTTGATGCTACATTTGATTAATACAATATAACATTTTTTGTTATAACTTTTTTTTATAACTTATCTTGTTGGTTCTTTTCTTATTGTGAAGGTATTACGTACTACATCAGTATGTGAGAAATTTTCATTATTTACTTTCTCATTGTAATAAGTCAATTCAACTTCCTTATTAGTTGACTTGATTTCTATAGTTGCTTTGCCATTATTATCAATCATAGCAATGCCATTATCGATGACTCCTTTATGGAATGCATATCTAATTGGCTGTAATTCAGTTAATACATAGGTTCCTGGAGTTAAATCGTCAAATAATAATGAAGTTGCAATATCACTTGATTTAGAATTAATCACATCACCATCCATAATATAAGTTGAATTATACTCACTTTCATCAATTTTAAATTCGATAAAATCGTAATAAGTGTCTATGATATTATTACCATCCATTTTATCCAAACGATAAAGGAATACTGGATTGCCGTGTATAGAATAATAATCATTTATTGATTTATTAATTGTAATACTACCATATACTAGCATATAACTATTTGTAAAAGTTAATTCCGTTATGGTTGTTTTAGGTTTTGTATTAGCATTTGTGGTAACTTCATATACTGTTTTTGCTTCTACTGGATTATAAAAAATTACTGTTCTATAATAATCATTGTTTTTGCTTCCATATTGCTGATATCCAACCTTTTCATATCCACTACCATAATTCTTTAAAATATTACTTAGTGATACATATCCATTGCTTTTATATTTGTATTCGGAACCATCATAGTAATTTTCTTTATTATTTTGCTTATAATAGTTAAAAATAATACCTTTAGAATTATCTTTTACTTTTATAGTGGTTCCTGTACTTATTTTTTCACCTTCTATATAATCCAGATTTAAATCTGTAGGAGTTTCTACAAGCACATTTTTCGAATCATAATATTTTATTGATGTAGTATAACTACTACCAAATATAGGAGGTATGGTTGGTGTAGATGCTTTAGTATTTTCAATTATACCTGTATCTACCCAGTTATTTATACCATTGCTAGAGGAATACCATGTATATGTCTTGGTACTTCCTTTTGTAGTTGTAGTATACATGTAATATTGTTTTGTAGCAGTAGAACTTCCATTATCACCTATTGTACCACTTACAACATTACCATTTCGTTTACCATTTCCTTGTACTACAGTAACATCCACTAATTCTGATATAGCTAATTCATTTACATATTGCAATTCAGTTACTTCATATGGTATTAAAGTTCCGTCTTTATTACCTTCCACATATAAATAAGCTGTTTCATTTGCTTTAAGAGATATCTTACCATCTGCTACAGATATTTCACCTCTTGGTGTAACTACAGTACCTACATATGGTTTTCCCTTGATCTTAATTAAGAAATCAAATAATACATCTTCTGGAACTTCATCACCTACTTTAATAGCTTTATTAATGATGAGTTTATAAGGTTTCGCAGTAGGTTTTACTACTGGATGTGGAAAATACATATAAGAATCATCACCATTAATATCATCATATTCTAATATTGCATATTCGTTTGAATGGAAATAATACTTCTCATCAATTTTCTCATTCTCATAGTATCCGATAAGATTATTGTCTGTAGGATCATAATCTCCTTGGGGAGTAAGTTTACTCTCATCTTCGTAGGCTGCTGCATTATTAACTTTAACTTTATAACTTAATTGCCTAGTCTCAGATTTGCTTAATTCACTAGCTACATCCCAAGTAATGAGGCCATTCTCATCAATAGATGCACTACTACCATCTTGGAGTAAATCACCTTCATAAGTTACATACTTACTTAGTTGGTCTTTTACTACTAGATTAGATAATTTCTTACCTGATATGCTATTATTTATTTCAGTTAAGGCATTGGATAATTGACTTGAGGTAGCTGCTGTATAGTAATTCTCTTGATATTTATTCGTTGTTGGATTCATTAAATATCCACCAATTCGTTTGCCTTGCGTTGTATCAAGCGCTCCACTAATACCTATTGTATATATCTTTGCATTATAATCACTTTTTACTTTCCACGCAAATGATATGGTTTTTAATGCAATTTGCTGGAACCATGATTCTGTATTATTAGAATAACCTGGGATACTATCCGTTACTGTTCTACGATTATTATTTTCACTTATATAACGATTTGCTATACCATCGGATATATAAATTAAATAATTAGGATTCGAATTATTATTTTTACTAAATTGCAATCCTGATGCATAGAAACCTGCTGCTCCATTCGTTCCACCAGCACCTTCCTTATCTCCGCCATACTCATTAAATTGTCCGCCTGAACCATGAGTCAACATATATAATTCTTTATCCAAATAGGTTCTTTTTATGTCCTCTGGATTACTACTCCATTGTGATAAAATGGAATAATTTAATTCATCCCAATTATAATTGGTCTTATGATTATCACCCGAAAACATAACAATACTAATTTGGCTACCATTAACAGTAAGCACGTTATCAATAATTTCAGTAATGGAATTCTGCAATACTCTCCATCTTGATTCTACTAATGGATCATTATACTTATAATGTTTTGGCTCTGTATTAATGTCAAAGTTTTTTTGCAATGATGTATCATTCATAGCCCAATACATACTATTAGATACATCAAGTGCTAATACTAGATTAATTGGAGTTTTCTTAGTTATTATTTCATTGTTACCTTTTACTGTTAAAGTTATTGTATAAGTTCCATCTCCATTATCTATACTTGTTTTAGTAATAGTAGGCAAATAATCAGATGCATTATAACGAAACTCTACAGATGTTGCAGAACTTGGAGTAGAAAGTAAAGAAATTGAGTTCTTACTCATAACAATATCATTTAATAACCTTCCTATAAGGACTTTGCCGATTACCGGTTCCTCTTCTTCATTTTCTTCATTTTCTTCATTTTCTTCATTTTCTACATCTTCTTCATCTTCTTCATTTTCTACATCTTCTTCATTTTCTTCTTCCTTCTCATCTTCTTCAGTTACATCATCTCCAGCTTCATCACCATCATCTTTTCCATCTTCATTGTTGTCATCAATCATATCTTCATTTTCATCTTCATTGACACCTTCATTTACATCCTCGTTGATGTCTTCATTTATATCTTCATTTATATCTTCATTACTGCTATCTTCATTTCCCTCTTCATTACTGTTATCTTCATTTACATCTTCGTTATCTATTGTATTGAGATTTTCATTTACATTATGAGCTTGATGTTCACTTATAATACCCCTTATATTAGTCTCATTTGGATTACGATTCATTTGTTCAGTTGGTTCATTATCCTCTACCCGTTGATTATCTCCATTAGAAGGATTATTTTGTTCATCAGTTGCGTCTGCTTCTTCTTCAACGCCTTCTGTTGTTTCTTCTTCAATCTCATCTGTTGATTCTACTTCAATCTCATCTGTTGTTTCTTCCTCAACCTCATCCGTTGTTTCTTCCTCAACCTCATCCGTTGTTTCTTCTTCAACCTCATCCGTTATTTCTTCTTCAACTTCATCCGTTGTTTCTTCTTCAACTACGTCTTTTAATTCTTCATCTGCAAGAGAAAATGAATAATTCACTGCAAATGACTCAAATTCCATTCCATCTGCAAAAACTAATGTAACAAAATGCTCCCTATCTGTATTATTAGAAACCAATAAATAAAATTCTAATGTATCAATGTCTACTGTAAGGTATACTGTTAAATTCTCCATAACAGATACAGTATCAATTAAGTACTTTCCAGATAATTTTTCTAGTATATCAATAATATAATTTTCACCTTCTTGAATTTCGTTACCATCTACTAGAGGAAGAAAAATATTTTCCCCAAGTATTGCATAATTACTTGTTTCATATGCATTAACAATACGCTCAGTAAGCGCATCTATATCATTGTAAACAAGATAATGGCGATTTTCATCACTATGGATAAAATCTAATGCTCTTACTGAAGCAACTGAAGAAAGTACTAATACTATCGATAAGAATAATGCCATATATTTTTTTAGCCCATAATTAAATTTTTTCATACCCTTCACCTCTATTCTTTATTATTTAATTTCAAAATGTATGGTATCTAATTAGAGGTATTCTTCCTTTTATTTTTAATTAAACTTAATGTAAAGCAACCGCTTAAAATTAATAAAACAAACCATCCAATATTTTTACTATTACCGATTACACTTGCGAATGTACCTGTTTGTGGTAACTTTCCTAGATCACTATCATCAACTACTATCACACCACTAGGTGTACTGTCTTCCTCTATATTAACTGTGTCGTCTTCCTCTACGTTGACCGAGCCGCCTTCCTCTAAGTTAAGTGGAATATCGTCATCAGTAATATCAAGGAAAGTATCGTCACCTGGTGTGGGTGAAATACCAATAGATGGCTCTGTAATAACAGGAGTAACCGTTGGTGTTACTTCTTCGGTAGGATTAACTGGCTCAGTTGGTGGCGTTGAAGGCTCAGTCGGTGGCGTTGTAGGCTCAGTCGGTGGCATAGTAGGCTCAATCGGTGGCGTTGTAGGCTCAATCGGTGGCGTTACCTCAGTTGTTGGTACTTCATAAATCTCACATAAAAACATCCAATCTACTGCACCTACTGCACCTTGATATTCATTACCTAGCGTAGTCGGCACACTAATTGTAATATCCATGATTGTAGAAGTATTTGCATCTAACCAACCAAGTGATATAGCATCTTCACTACCAGTTCCTATTATATTTGACGAATCTAACAAACCACTTCCCTTCCCATTTGCCGGACCACCATAGATTATTGTATTACTATCTTTTAACTCAATTTTTATATTTATTTTTGATAATAAATCATCTGAAATTAATTTTGCTCTCTCATTATTTGCAAAGTCAGTATCTGATGCCCAAAAATAAAATTTCACTTTTTCTGAACTATCATTTTTCAACTTTATAGCAAATTTCGTGTTATCACCTGGCACTAGGTTGCTGGTATACTCTTTAAAAAAATCTGGTCTTGTGCCATTCATTCCTTCTGGAGTTAACACTAACATACCATTATGAAAGGTTGCTGCGCTATCTGCATTTACAGTCAATGGATTAGATAGCGCTGTTGTAAAACACACTATGGCAATTATGAAACTAAGCACTTTATAAAAATGTCTTTTTCCCATAGTCCCTTCCTTTCTCTCTATTACGAGTACATAAGCAATATCCGTACATAAACATGTACGGTTTTGCTTATATTTATATTTAATTTTCTATCTATTCATAGGAATATACTACCTTAGCTAGTCCCATAATGCAGCTAAATCAGCTGCTTTAAAACCATCAGTACCTGGAGTATATAAATTTTCTGATTGAATTGCTTCCATATGAATATCAATATCAAAATTAATTAATTCCATTTCATTGGTCCAATCACTTGGGATAGTAACTTCTTCAAATAGTGGTTTTGTTTCTTCACCTTTTGCTAAAGCAATTGTATAATAATAATATCCATTATGTTCTACCCAGTGAGTAGTATTTAAAACAATTAAGTCTGATAATTTTAAGTCTACTGGTCCATTTGTATCATTTGCATAATGAATACTTAGAGATACACGAACATAAGCACTTACGGAGTCTTCTGTATTTTTTACGGTAACTACTTTTTCTTCAACAGCACCTGGAACTATGTTAGGGAAATCAAGACCTGTTTCTTGTATTTCACCATTCTCTAATAAATCTACCGCTAAATTATCCATTGAAAATGTATTGGTTGCTTCTTTTCTGTCTGTAAACCATGCTAATGTACTACCAACTATTAAAAATGCAGATAACGCACCTGCTGTAATAACTAAACCAAATTTCTTATTCATAACAATACCTCCGTTTTATAATTTTTTATTTAAAATTATATAGATTCTATAATAAAAACAATCTACTAAATTTCCTCTCATTAATTTTGTGATTCATATTCAGCAAAAGCTCTTAAGATGGCATCTTTAAAGGATTCCCCATCTTTTTGTTCAAATCCTTGAGACTGTACAGCTTCTGCAGATACAATAATATCATAGCTAACTTCTGCATTTGCTGGTTCAATAAAGTTATCATTCAATATAAATGATGTGAAGATTGGTAATGTACTTCCACCTGGAGCTACAATTGAATTATAATAATAATAGCCATTCTCAATAAACCATTGTGAAGAATCGTCACCTAATTTATAATCAAGAGTTAAAAAACCATTGATTTGACTATCAATTGCCACCTTTACGCGGATATAAGCTGGGTTTTTACCGATATTTTCAACTGTCGGTATTTTGGTAACTTCCTTACCAGGATATATATCTTTTCCATCCTCTGGATCAAATTCTTCGTTAATTTTGATATCAACATTACCGATACTAAAGGTATTTGTAACATCTTCCTTATCTGTTAACCATGCAACGGTACCTCCAATTGCTAATGCAGAAATTAAAATTCCTGCAAATAATCCTACGAATATTCTCTTTTTCTTCATAGTAAAACCTCCTTTAAAATTATGCTTTATTAGCTACTTATAAATCATTTGTTCTATACGACTTTGTTTCTTTAGCAAGAATTACGTTCTTGTCCTTTTTTAGCACATCATCTAATAATGATAAGAATACAACAAATAGAAATACACCTATACTAGCCACGATACCTTCTTTTGTTTGAATATACATTGCTACGTATCCTAAATATGGTATCTTAAAATCAGCGCGTCCAATAAAATATTCAAACGCTACAGGTTCGTTATCAACAACTTGATTAGCATCACCCTTTGTTGTAAATGTTCTCTCTTCATGGTTAATACCTACTACTCTGTGAGTTGCAACAACTGAATCAAGTTCTTCAATTCGAAATGTTATGGCATCGCCTATCCTAACATCATCAGGTATTATGGTTTTAACATATACTACACTTCCTACAGGAAATGTAGGCTCCATGCTACCACTTAGTACACCAAAAACTTGATAACCAAACAACCTTGGAGAAAGTAATGCACCTGCAACTAAGACAAAAACACAAATTATTGCAGAAATAAGTACATTACATAGTTTTGATAACATAAATTCACCCGTCCCCTTTCAAAAATGGAAAAACATTAAACATTTTGTAATAATAATGGATATTAAAGCATATAATGTAAATATATTCACTGTTAAATATTACTATACATAAGCTTGGTCACAAATTGGTCACAAATGGAAAATTCATTTTAAGAACTTAGGAGGTCTTTATGGACTTAAAATCGCTAGAGTCAACAGAGATTCTTAGAATATCTATGTTTGGTGGATTAGAGCTTTCAATTGGAGATAAAAAGATAGGCGAATATTCAAATCGCTCAAGGAAATTATGGAATTTACTTGCTTATATGATAACTCATCGTAAGCGGAATATATCTCAGAGTGAATATATTGATGTTCTTTGGTCACAATCTGAATGCTTAAATCCTGAAAGCGCACTAAAGAATCTACAATATCGAATCCGTAATTTATTAGAAACATTGGAAGGTGAAAGGGAAACATTTATTATTTCTTCAAGAAATTCGTATCATTGGAACAATACATTACCATGTGAAATAGACATTGAACTTTTTGAAGGTTATATAAAAACAGCATCCAATCCATTAACGGAAAATAAAACAAGAATACTTTATTACACCAAGGCAATGAATCTATACAAAGGCAATTTTTTATCAAACCATTCAAATGAATTATGGATAGTACCATTAAACACACACTTTCATAACTTATTTTTAGAGGCGGCTAGAAATTTAGCAGATTTATTAGAATTAGAAAATGAATACACTAAAATGTTACAAATATGCACTCATGGGATACAGATTGATTATTATAATGAAAAATTACATCTATCCTTAATGAAAGCACTAATACATCAAGGTAATATTAATACTGCCTTAAAACATTATAGAACTTTTTCTGATTTCTTGTACAAACATCTAGGAGTAAAGCCTAGTGAAGAATTAAGAACATTCTATCTTGATTTAAAAAAATCTTTAAGCGATTTTGAACCAAGCTTGCATATAATACAAACTGAATTAAATGATTACCAAAGAACCATTGGAGCATACTTTTGTGATTTTGCTTACTTTAAAGAAATATATCGATTAGAACAAAGAAAAATAGAAAGAGATGGACGGTTTGTACACATTTGTTTGTTGACAATTTCTCTTACAAATGGTGAAATCCCTTCTAACAATATTCTACAAGCAGCTATGGAACGATTATTGGAAATTATTACTGGTTGTCTTAGAAGATATGATATTGTATCAAGATATAGTAGTTCCCAATATATACTTATGTTACCCTCCTGTAATTATATTGATTGTAATAGTATACTAAAACGAATTGTAGACTATTTCTTTTACAAAGGCACAAAAAGTTTTTTACAATTAAATTATACAATTGAAGAGATTAAAAATTTCAATTAAACTAAGTTTTATTAAATTAACAAATTCAATAAAATAAACTTTATATAGATACAAACTTAATAAAAGATATTAAAAGATACGAAATTGAAACATCGAAAGGCATGTGAATCATAATGAATAACAACAGGAAAAAAATTTTCTCATTATTAGTTGTTACCATTTCACTTTTCATTATAGTTATTATATATGTTGGGATGAGTATGGATGAATACAAATCCTTATTCGAAGTAGGACAAGATAATCAAACTATTATTCAACCAACAGAGATAATAGATGATACTATAAAAGAAAATGACAGTGAAATATCACCAGTAGTGGGAAATTTACATACAAAGGAAGAAATAAATACTGATAAAAATAGTAATGAGGTAGATAGTACTAATACCGATGATAATTTACCATATGATAAACTTTTTATCACTCCAGAAAGACAATCCTATGAAAGTGGTGATTTAACTTTAATTATACCTAAATTAGATTTTAAAGAAGATATTGAACATGGGACTGATGATGTTTCCCTAAATCTAGGACCTGGTTTATATGAATATGCACAACTTCCAGGGGATGGAAACCGTAATGTTAGTATTGCTGCTCATCGTAATACAAGTAGAAATGGGAAAATAGGTGAATGGTTCTTCTATTATATTGATACCTTAACAAATGGCGATTATTTGTACCTAGTTGACAATTCTAATATCTATCAGTATGAGTACGAAAAAACAACAGTTGTAGATGCTTACGATTGGAGTCCAATTTATAGTCAGGGTTATAGTTGTTTAACTTTAACATCTTGTGAACCCATTGGAATATCAACTCATAGGATAATTGTATTAAGCAAATTGGTCAATACATATCCTTATTCTGATACTTTTGATTATATTTCTAGTAATTAAAAAACAGTCTGTAGTGAATGCTACAGACTATTTTTTATTATATAATAATGCAAATTATACCACCATTACTATCGTTAATAATTTTTTGCATTGTTTCTTGAAGTTTTGTTTGACTTTCATCATTCATTTTACTAATTTTTGTTGATATACCTTCATTAATAAGTTGATCTATGGATTTACCATATATATTCGTATCCCATATACCATCAGGGCTATCATTTGATGTACGTTTAATATACTCAACTAAATCTTTTGCTTGCTCTTCACTTCCTATGATTGGAGCAATCTCTGTATCAATGGTTGCTTTTATCATATGAACTGAAGGTGCACTGGCTTTAATTTTTACACCATATTTGTTACCATGTCTCATTACTTCCGGTTCTTCAACTACGATCTCGTCTCTAGTTGGGACAACTACGCCATAGCCTTTTTGACGAACTTCATCACATGCATAGCGAACACGGTCATATTCTACCTTTGCATTAGCCAAATCACGTATAGTAGATATTAACTGATATTCATCATCAATTTCTACACCAATTAAATCAGATAAAATTCTATAATAATAAGAATCATCAAATTCAATATTTACTTTGACTGTACCATTTTCCATTTCAATCTTGTCAATCTTAAATTTCTTGACAAAATTACTGTCTGTAACCAGATTATCCGGTCTAGCGTCTCGAATCAGATTCAACTTTTTAAGTAACATTTTGATTGATTCTAACAAATCAACTTTTAACCAATGATCTTCTGGTAGCATTTCGGCCCACTTAGGCATAAAAAACTCAAGTTCTGAAATAGGAAATACAGATAATATATTGGTC
>JAEWHU010000195.1 GCA_023387635.1 Bacillota bacterium | reverse complement strand
TGGCAGATTAATTCGTACTAAAGATGACTATGGTAAAATAGTGATTATGGATTCGGTATATGGGGAGGCTTATGAGAAATTTGTTATAAATGCTCTACCTCAAGAGGTTAATATCAGAGATATAAATAACTTAACGGAGGGTACGAATAGTTAACACTATATTTATTCGGAGGAAGAATATGATTGATGCTGAGGTAATTAATATCTATCAGGAAGACTTTTCTTTTGTATATGACAAATTAAAGAGACATCCATTGATTTATAGAGAAGAATTAAACAGGGACTTTGATTATCTGTTTAATTCTTTACATTGTACCATTAAAGATGAAATAACTTTGTTAATAGAAGAGATTAATTTATCATTACGTGACCAATCTTTTGTGGTTTTGAAAGATGATATTGACCATTTAGTATAGTACAGGAGGAACTATATATGTATGTATATCACGGAAGTCAATATAGATTAGATGAATTGATACCTCAGAAAGCATGTGGTAAAAACTGTAATGAATCTATGTTAGGAATCTATGCAGCTGAGACTTTTGATGAGGTTATACCATTTGCATTACCAATAAGATGGTATCCAGATAATCCTACTGGAAGAAGAGATTTTGAGTGTAACAGTGGAAAGGTTTATATAAAATACGGAAGTCTTAATCCTAATGGAGTTGGATACATATATAAATTGAATGCTTTGGAGTTTAAGAAAATAGATGAATGGCAGTGGATATGCCAGAAGAAGATAATTCCAATTGAAAGGTATGAAATAAAAGTTTCTGATTATTGGAATATAGTAACATTTTCAGAAGATGCTCAAAAAATTAATAATGAACTATTTGTGATGAACAATTATTAATGGAATTTAAGAAAAGTCCTTAACATATGCCCATATGCTTTCCTTGTAATAAGGAGTAGCAGTATATGTTTTAGGACTTTTCTTTATATTATATTTATTATTACTATCGCTCTTCTCTATAGTAATTTACACCACAAGCTTCTGGCTGAGATTTTTCTCTTGCCATACGAACGGATGCTGCTATTAATACAATTACTGTAATAAGGTAAGGCAACATATCATAAAATGCACCTGGGATGTTAAGTGATGCTGGTATATAGTATTTTAATTGACGAAGTGCTCCAAAGATAAAAGAACCAAAAATTGCTTTTACTGGGCTCCATGTTGCAAAGATAACTAGGGCAACAGAAATCCAACCGATTCCTCCAACACAGTCACTAATCCAAACACCTTTATTGATAATCATGATTGTGTAAGCTCCACCAATACCACAGATACCACCACCAAGCATTACATTTAAGTACTTACACTTTGTAACTTTAATTCCGGCCGCATCCGCTGCTGCTGGATTTTCACCAATTGCGCGTATATTAAGACCAGTTTTTGTATGGTGAAGGTAGATACCAAGAAGTATTGCTGTAATAATTCCTATATAGACAAAAGGATTATAGGAGAAAAGCAATTCACCAAGTACTGGAATATCACTAAGTCCTTTAATGTTTATGTTTCTCATTTGTGTAGTAATATTCTCAGGTAATTTTAATGTTCCTTCTTCTGACTTACTAAGTGCATAAAATCCCCAGAAGTTAGCAAGACCCACACCAAAGATAGTAAGAGTTAAGCCAGTTACGTTTTGATTTGCCATAAATGTAATGGTTAAGATACCGTATATTAGTGCCCCAAATGCTCCCGCCACAAAGGCTGCTAGTAACGCTAGAAAAAAATTATCGGTAGAATATCCTACCATAAAGCCTGCACAGGCACCTATTGCCATCATACCTTCTACACCTAAATTCAAATGTCCTACTTTTTCATTGAGGATTTCACCTAATGTACCAAATAAAATGGGTGTTCCAGAAGCAATTGAAACTGCAATAAAACGAATAATCATACTCATGCTTTTGCTCCTCCTTTTTTACGAATAACAAAATGATATTTAGCAAAAAACTCACATCCAATAACAAAGAATAAGATAATTCCTTGTAATACGTCTGCACATGCCCCCGATAAACCAAATGTAGATTCTACTACGCTACTTCCTTTTTCCATAATGCTAAATAATGCTGAAATAATGAAAATCGAAATTGGATTTAGATTTCCTAGCCAAGCTACAATAATTGCTGTAAATCCTACACCACCTGCGATACCAGTAGTAAGTGTCATTGCCGAACCACTTACTTCAATCATACCAGCTACACCACAAATGGCACCGCTAATAAACATTGTACGAAGTACAATCTTTTTAACATTCATACCTGCATAAGCTGCTGTTGCCTGACTTTCGCCAACTACACTAATTTCATAACCTTGCTTTGTATATCTTAAATAAATGAAAACAACTACAACTAAAATTAATGCTACTATCCATCCTGCATGTACACCAAATACTTTATCAAGCCACGCATTCTTATCAAATCTTGCGATTTTAGCATAGCCGGGAGAAGCTGGGTCTCTCCAAAGCGATTCCCTTAAGAATACGACCATATTAAATGCTATATAATTAAACATTAATGTAAACAGTGTTTCATTTGTATTGTAACGTGACTTAAAATAAGCAGGTAAGAGTGCTGCTAAACCACCACCTACCATACCTGCTACTAACATAATAATTAGTAATAATGCATGTGGCAAATCTGCATGAAACAGGGCAAAATAGGAGGCAAAAATAGCTCCAGTAATCATCTGTCCTTCCGCACCGATGTTCCAAAACTTCATTTTAAATGCTAGTGTAACACCTAATGATGTTATAAGTAATGGGATCATAATTTTAACGGTTCCTTGGATTGCTAGCTTACTACGAAATGCGCCACTTACTAGCATTCCATATATTTTGAATGGATTATAACCTATTACAAGGATAAATAAACCACCTGCAACTAATGCTAACAATAATGCAAGTAATCGTAATTCAATCATTTTATTTTTTGATAACTCTGCTCGTTTTACTGTACGAATGAGAGGTTCATTTTGTCTTTTTACTTTCATATTAGCCATTTACTGCTTCCTCCTGATCCATTTCACCTGTCATAAGTAAACCGATATGTTCCTTGGTTGTCATTTTTGCATCTACAATACCAGTTACTTTGCCATGACAAAGAACCATAATGCGATCCGATAATTCAAGCAAAACATCCAAATCTTCACCAACATAAATAACTGCCACATTCTTTTGCTTTTGCTCATTTAATAAATCATAAACGGTATAAGATGCATTGATATCAAGACCTCTTACTGGATAAGCGGTAATAAGTACGTTAGGATTGGACTCAATTTCACGTCCTAATAAAACTTTTTGAACATTACCACCGGACATTAATCGTACTGGAGTTTCCACACCAGGGGTAACAATTTTTAGCTTTTTCACTAATTTTTCTGCGAGTGTTCTTGCTGGTTTTCTACGAACGAATGGTCCCTTACCATCTTTATAACTTTTAAGAAGCATATTATCTACCATGTCCATACCAGCTACTAATCCCATACCAAGTCGGTCTTCTGGAACGAAGCTCATACTGATTCCATAATTAATGATTTCAAGGGGAGATTTACCTACTATATTTTCACCTTTGTAATTAATTTCACCATTTTGAACTTGTAGCAAGCCTGCAATACCTTCACATAATTCTTTTTGCCCGCTACCAGCAACACCAGCGATTCCAAGAATTTCTCCTGATTTAATTTTAAACGTAATATCATCGATTCCCTTTGTTCCATCTGATTTAAGGATAGATAGGTTTTTACATTCAAGAACCGTTTCCTTCTTTTTAATTTCTGGGCGTTCTATTTCCAAACTTACAGGTCTACCAACCATCAACTCTGTCAGCATTTTCGAATCGCATTCAGCAGTTACTACCGTTTCAATACTTTTCCCTTTACGAAGTATGGTTACTCGGTCACTAATATCAAGAACTTCGTTTAATTTATGGGTAATTATAATAATCGCATTGCCTTGTTCTTTCATGCGGCGTAAGATAGCAAATAATTTGTCTGTTTCTTGTGGTGTTAAAACTGCTGTTGGTTCATCTAAAATTAGAATTTTAGCACCTCTATATAAAACTTTTAAGATTTCTACGGTCTGCTTTTCACTAACAGACATATTGTAGACTCTCTTTTTGGCATCGATGTCTAGTCCAAATTTTGTACATATTTTCTCAATATTTTCTTTTAGCACTTTGGGTTTTTCTAATTTTTCTTTTGTACCAAGTATAATGTTTTCCATCGCAGAAAATACTTCAACCAGTTTAAAATGCTGATGAATCATACCAATACCAAGAACTGTTGCATCGGTTGGGGAATTAATCGTTACTTCTTCTCCGTGAATCGAAATGCTTCCTTCATCCGGATGGTAAATTCCAGAGAGCATATTCATTAATGTTGTCTTACCAGAACCATTTTCACCGAGTAGGGCAAGTATTTCACCTTGCTTCACATTTAAATCTATGTGGTCATTTGCTATTACGCTACCAAAGCGCTTCGTTATTCCCTTACATTCAATTGCAAATGCAGATTTCTTTGTCTGTGACATAATCGTACCTCCAAAAACATGAGAGGGTGTTGCAATATTAAATTTTCTATTTGCAACACCCATTAATGTTATTCTTTTAACAATTAATTTCATTATTATTTTTCAACAATATTCTTAAAGTACCAATTGATTCCACCAGTAATTGTAGCATCATCTAAAGATTTACCTTCTTCACCAACAGTTGTTCCATCGTTACACTCGATAACTCCAAAGAACACATCCCAGTCCCCAGATTCAATCTTTGCTTTTGCTTCATCAATAGCTTCCTTGGCTCCTTCTGCATTTAAATCAGATAATGGAGCAATGTCTACTAAGCCTTCTGCCATACCACCAAAGTAATTAGAACCATCCCATGTACCTTCAATTACATCCTTTACTGCTTCAGTGTAATATGCAGACCAATCCCAAACTACAGAAGTAAGAATCGCATTTGGAGCATCTTTAGACATGTCAGAGTTATATCCTACACCAAATGCACCTGCTTCTTCTGCTGCTGTCATAGGGTTTGGAGTATCACAATGCTGTGATATCACATCAGCACCTAATGCAATTAATGCTTCCGCTGCAGCTGCTTCACCTTCTGGTGAATACCAGCTATTTGTTGTCTTCACGTAAACTTCTGCATTTGGATTTACAGAGTGAACACCCATTGCAAATGCATTTAAACCACCAGTTACCTCAGAGTTATCTTTACCCCAAGCTGCTACATATCCAATTTTATTTGTTTCTGTTTTAAGTCCAGCAGCGATACCACTTAGATATCTCGCTTGATATATTCTACCGAAGTAGTTATTAAAATTTGTACCATTGCTCATATATCCTGTACCATGTGAAAAGATGATATCTGGATATTCCTCAGCGAAAGCTGCACATGTTTCCATGTAACCCCAGCTAGTGGCAAAAATAAGATTACATCCATCTTCTATTAATTCTTCAATTGCTGTTTGAATAGCAACTTCATCGCTATCATTTACATTGTTCTTTCTAACAATCTGATTGTCTGCTAGTCCAAGATTTTGTTGCATTCCTTGAATACCAATGTCATGGGTATATGTATATCCAGAACCTTCAGCTGGATCTGTAATATGAAGTACACCAACTTTTATATCTTCTTTTGCTATTGGAGCAAATAAACCATCTGCTTTTGCATCACCTGCTGATGTGCCATCTGTTGCTGTATCACCTGTTGGTGCAGTTGTAGGTTTGGTAGTTGTAGTACCATCGTTCTTTGTTCCACATCCTGTTACCATGGTTATAGCGAGCGCTGATACCATAAGTAAACTTAACAATTTCTTTTTCATAAAAAGTTATCCTCCTTTGATGTACCATGACTATGGTAAAAAAATAAAGCAGACTCTATGTCTTCTAGATTCTGCGTCTTTACTTCGCTTAAAGACAATGTCATTATAGAGGATTTATTGGCAATAATCAACGAATCCAGTTATTATAGCTTATAATGGTTTACATGAGCTAAGCTAATAAATGCAAGATTTGGGTATCAAGGCTGGCAGTTTCAAAATGGGAGAACTATGGAAACAAAGTTTCTTATTAGTTGATTTTATATCGCAAAATCAACTTTAAATCCATTGAAAACTTATTGCTGTAAGAGTATAATTCACTTAACGATAAATATTATAAAAAGATAGTAATACTTGAACATATGATATGTTTATAAGAAGGAGTAACGCTATGAACCGACTAAGGTTATCTGAAAACATTATAATGCTAAGACGTAAAAAGGGAGTCACTCAGGATGAGCTTGCAACTTTTTTAGGCGTTACAAAAGCATCTGTTTCTAAATGGGAGACACACCAGAGTTATCCAGATATTCTTTTATTACCACAGATTGCTGCATATTTTGATGTTAGTATTGACGGACTACTTGGCTATGAGGCACAGATGAGTCCAGAGCAGATTAAAAAGTGTTATATGGATTTTGCTAATGATTTTGCCAAATTACCGTTTGATGACGTACTTAAGAAAACCAGAAAATTAGCAAAGGAATACTATTCCTGTTACCCGATGTTAATAGAAATTGTTGTATTATGGATAAATCATTACATGCTTACACCCGATAAGGAAATTCAGAATGAAATATTAAATGAGGCAATAGGACTTTGTGAACATATCCGTGAGAATAGCAGTGATGTAGGGTTATGCAGTAATGCTGTTGCGATGAAAGCAGCAGTTAATTTACTATTAGGAAATGCAAAAGAGGTTATTGAAGAATTAGAACCATTTTTAGAAACAAAACAATTTATCCTTCAGTCAGATCCGGTACTGATTCAGGCATATCAAATGATAGGTAATATTTCAAAAGCGGATCTATATAATCAGATTGCGATTTATACACATCTATTGAATCTAGTTAGTAACAGTATAGGGTTTATGAATCTCCATATGGGGGAACCAGAAGTTTGTGATACAACGATTCATAGAATTAGGAAGGTTATCGATGCTTATGAACTAGAGAGCTTACATCCAAATATAACCTTTCAGTTTCGTTATCAGGTGACAGTATATTATTGTGTACATGAAAAAATTGATATGGCACTGAAAGAACTTGAGAGATTTGTTCTAGGAAGTCTTGAGTTTATTAAAAATGACTTCACCTTACATGGGGATCAATATTTTACTCGTATCGAGGAATGGTTTAGGGAATTAGGACTACAAACAGATGCTCCTAGAAGTGAAAAAGTTGTAATAGACAGCCTAATTCCAGCATTAGAGCATCCTGTGCTATCTGTATTGTTTGATACAGATAAATATAAAGAGTTGAAAAGGAAAATAGAAAGATATAGGGAAGGAGAATAAATATTATGCAATTATCAGAGATATTACCGTTTTTGATTCCGCTCATAGTAGCAGAATTTGTTTTATTATTAATCACTCTTAGGCATATATTAACCCATGAACATTATAAGAGAGGAAACAGGATGCTTTGGATCATTGTGGTTATTGTTGGTATGCAGTTTATCGGTCCAATTCTGTATTTTCTACTTGGAAAAGAGGATTCATAAATGAATATACTTTCAGTATCCAATGTTTCAAAGCGTTTTGGTAACAAGCAGATTGTAGAGGATTTAACATTTCGTGTGCCAGAGAATACGATTTATGGTTTTATCGGTCAAAATGGGGCTGGCAAAACAACAACGATGAAGATGATTCTTGGTTTATTACCTATGGACTCAGGAACGATACAAGTAAACGGAGAGAATGTAACTTATGGGCAGACAAATACCAATCGTTATATAGGATATCTTCCAGATGTACCTGAATTTTATGGTTATATGACCCCCACTGAATATTTAAAACTATGTGGAGAAATTACAGGATTACAAGATTCTAGGACAAAAAAAAGAATAGCAGAATTGTTAGAACTAGTGGGGTTAGAAAATGCCAACAAGCGTATCCATGGATTTTCAAGAGGTATGAAACAAAGACTTGGAATTGCGCAAGCATTATTAAATCAGCCTAAACTCTTGATATGTGACGAGCCCACATCTGCCCTTGACCCCATGGGAAGAAAAGAGATTATCGATATTTTACAGTTAGTGAAAAATCAAACAACTGTCGTATTTTCTACCCATATTCTGTCCGACGTGGAGCGAATTTGTGATGAGATTGGTCTACTCCATAATGGAAAACTCGCTATGCAGGGTAGTTTAGAAGAAATCAAAAGACTGCGTAAAAGTGATGGATTTGAAATAGAATTCAGAAGTACAGAGGATAGCAGACGTTTTGCAGAAGTATTTGAAGGTGGCAACTGTATCAGCAAAACACAGTTGGAGTATATGGGTAAAACAAAGGAGGATATGGCATTAGCTATGAAGATTCTCTATGAAAACCGTATCTATCCGCTAAAACTTGAGATGAGGGAGCCAACCCTAGAATCGCTGTTCATGGAGGTGGTAGGGAAATGAAACAGTTAATTGCATTTACTAAAAAGGAATTCCTAGAGATTATCCGTACCGGAAAGATATATATACTGCTGATTATCTTCGTAATCTTTGGTATAATGAATCCTGCTTTCGCAAAACTGACACCGTGGCTGTATGAAATGATGGCGGATTCCTTAAAAGAACAGGGTTTTATCGTTGGGGAAATTGCAGTGACAGCTTTGACATCCTGGGAACAGTATTATAAGAATATGTCCATGGAATTTATCGTTATTGTAGTTATGTTCTGCGGAATACTGACATCGGAATACCAAAAGGGAACACTTATTAATATGCTGACTAAGGGTCTCACTAGGTGGAAAGTTATTGCAGCAAAAAGTATTGCATTGCTTGTTAGTTGGACTTTGTGCTATTGGTTATGTTTTGGCATTACATTTGGATATAATGCTTACTTTTGGGATAATAGTATTGCAAAACATATTGTCTTTGCAGCAGTGTGTTCTTACTTGTTTGGTATCTGGCTGATATCATTAATCATGCTATGCTCCGCATTTATTAACTCAGGTTCAGCAGTACTATTAACAACTGGTGTTATCTATGCAGTAGTATCAATGCTAAGTATGATACCAAGTATATCAGATTATTTGCCAACAAAATTAACTTCTGGTATGGCTCTATTAACAGGAAATGCTAATGTCTCAGATTATACTATAGCTATTGTAGTTACGCTTGTAATGGTGGTCGCAGCAGGCACTATAACCATCATAGGGTTTAACAAGAAGAAGATATAAAAAGTCGAAGATTCATTGTACCTGATTTAGTAGCAAAATAAAATAAAAAGGAATCATGCAATGCAAAGCAGGGTTCTTTTTTTATGCATTGCTTAGATATTTAAAGGTAATTTATGGTAGAAAAATCAAAGGGTTTGTGATAGAATAATCCAATAATATAAAGCATATGAACTAATATTACAAAGATATAAGGATACTATGAATGAATTGATTTAAAACCTGTTTTTTAGCCAGTTGCAACTAGATTTAACACTAATGTTTGGACTGGTTGGCAGATTGTTAAGTACTC
>JAEWHU010000193.1 GCA_023387635.1 Bacillota bacterium | reverse complement strand
ATTATATTACTATAAAAATAGATTTGTACTTTTTAAATTTTAATGTGTAATAAAACACAATCACACGATACTTAAGTTATTGTAATGAATTTAATAAGGACATCTAATTTGACTTTATTCCATTTATATACTAAACTTTTCTATGGTAAACCTATATAAATTCATGAAATGGATGAATGCTTCTACCAACTGCCTATCAGTTGACTATATGTTACCCTTTTTAGGGGAAGTTATAGTTATTGATAAGTGGTTGGTATTTTTAATTTAATCAAAGGAGAGTTTATATGATGTATGACGTAGTTATTGTAGGTGCAGGACCAGCAGGTATTTTTACAGCTTTAGAAATGGTACGTAATAATAGTAATAAAAAAATCTTAATGGTTGAAAAAGGTAGTCCAATTGAATCTAGAAAATGTCCTAAAAATATAACAAAAAAGTGTATTAATTGTAAACCATGTAATATTACTACTGGTTTTTCCGGTGCTGGTGCATTCTCTGATGGAAAATTATCTTTAAGTTATGAAGTTGGTGGTGAATTACCAGATTTAATCGGTGCAGATTATGCTAGTGAAATGATTGATTACACAGATAAAATATATCTTGAATTTGGTGCAGACACACAAATTGAAGGAATTAACCAAGATGAAAAGGTTAAAGACATTAGAAAAAGAGCTATTCAAGCAGGACTAAAACTTGTAGATTGCCCAATTAGACATTTAGGAACAGAAAAAGCGCAAGAAATCTATTTAGCTATTCAGAAACATTTAATGGAACGTGGAGTTGAAATTAAGTTTGGTTATGAATGTAAGGATATTATTTTAGAGGACTCTAAATGCAGCGGGGTAATCATTCAAAAAGAGAATGGAAAAGGCATGGAGGAAGAAATTCTTGCTAAGAACACCGTAATTGCTACAGGTCGTAGAGGTGCTGATTGGCTAGAAAAAATCTGTGCAAAGTATGACATAGCTCATAAACCTGGAACAGTAGACATTGGGGTTCGTGTAGAGGTAAGAAACGAAATAATGGAGGATGTTAATAACGTATTATACGAATCCAAATTAATTGGTTATCCAAACCCATTTAAGAATAAAGTTCGTACCTTCTGTCAAAACCCTGGCGGATTTGTTAGTCAAGAAAATTATGATAATGATTTAGCCGTTGTTAACGGTCATTCTTACAAGGAGATTAAATCACATAATACAAATTTAGCAATTCTATGTTCGCATAACTTTACTGAACCTTTTAATCAACCAATTGAATATGCACAAAAAATCGGTGAATTAACGAATATGCTTGGCTCTGGACATATCTTAGTACAACGTTTAGGCGATATTCTTGATGGTAAACGTACTTGGCCAGAAGAACTTAGTAGATCAAATCTAAATCCTACCTTAGTAGATGCTGTTCCTGGAGATATCACTGCTGCTATGCCATACCGTGCAATGACTAATATCATTAACTTTATCCATGCTGTTGATCATGTAGTTCCTGGTTTTGCAGGCACTGAAACTTTATTATATTCTCCAGAATTAAAATTCTATAGTAATAAAGTAAAAATGACGAAAGAGTTAAAAACAAATGTGGAATCATTATATTGTCTAGGTGATTCTAGTGGTTGGACTAGAGGCTTAATGATGGCGTCTGTTATGGGTGTTATTATGGGAAGACAATTAATATAAAAATCTCAATTTTAAATTACTAAATTTAAATAAAATGAACAAAACGTAACCTATAGTTAAAAAAATATGCTCCACTTGTAAATGACTACGATGTATATACATTCTTATACAAGTTGGAGCATATTTTTGTTATTAAGTATATGATTTATATCCCTATCTCCATGTAGTTCTGACCCATTTTATCAAAGGAAAGTTCCCATTTCCCTTCAAGTGATAGTTTATTCTTGTAGAGTTATTTTCTTTCTTATTTATTACTAACAAATGGCTGACACTTAGGACAATAGTAAACAGAACCACCTAAATATGCTTCTTTTATTATAAGTTCACCGCAGCAATGACAAGGTTTACCAAGAGTCTTTTTACTTACTTTAGTAATGTAGCGACCCTCTTTACCAAACAAGTCTTTATCAGTATCTTTGCCTCCATTATCAATCACAGCGGGAAATACCTTTTTTATTGCGTTATACATATTAATAAAGTCATCGCTAGTTAAGTATACCATCTTGGTCTTTGGATTAACTTTAGCTTCCCATAGTATTTCGTGTAGTATTGAATTATCTAGTCCAGGAATACGACCTTTCGTAGCTAGAAATGCTTTTGCTGACATGCTCCTAAATTCAGTTTGTGCAATTAAATTCATAAAGAATTCTTCCGAAAATTCATCGGAAAGAACGGATGGAAAACTGGAATTCCAACTTACCGGTTTCCCGTATTCATCTAATTGAAAGAGAAATAGTGGACCACCGAGACTTCCTCTGAATGATAAAGCCGAACCATCATCAAATATAAGTAAAAGTTGATGCTTTAGTGGTAATTTTTCGCCAGCTGCATGATAATAGGTAGGTATATTAAAGATAAGCACTCTATCTCCTATGTATAAATAATTGGACCCTCCATTAACATCAGACTTTTCTACAATCTGATTTAATAAACACTCTTCATAACCTAGAGCATATTGATTACTATTTTCTAAGCTACTAAATGCTTGACTTGGTTCCATAGCAAACCATACAAAAGTATGAGGATTTTGATTTGTAATTACTTTTACAATCTTCTTACCCACTACAACTTCTTTTAATTGATTGGATATTACATGATTTTCAGCCAAACTCATTTACTTACTCCTTTCTTTTTGCTAATTGATTATTAGCTATTAAAGGTTCTATTTGATACCCATTGCTCTTAAATAATTTACGACAAGGCTTTTATTTCTCAGTTCGAATTCATCAAGTCCTCTAAGTGCAGTAACTTCATCTAAAATTTTATAAAATTTCTCTGAGAACCTATCTCTATTATATGATGTAAACATCGCTAGATCATGTTTTGATTCGGCATCATATTTAATCAAGATATTGTCTATATCGTCATGATTATTCTTAATTTCTCTTGTATTGTTATTATCAGTTTCTTTATCATTTAACTCATCAATAAATCCAAAAGCATTAATGTAGTGTTTATTAATATCTTCCGCAACAGAAGACATATCCACGCAGATATAACCGCTATTTAATTCTACACCCACAATAATTTTATCATTCTCGCATTCTAATTCATAAATATGTACATTCATATCCTTTATGGAATTTATCTGCCTTGAAAAATATGAAGTACAATATACATTACGCTTTATTTGCTCTTCTATTATATTAGAACTATATTCCGTGAGTTTATATTTTGCATTTAATTTATCAAGGATTTCTGAAACTGTAATTCTATTTGGTTTAAGGATTCCTTTATACTGGTTGTATAACTCGGTAGTCCCATCCGCTCCATATACTTCATAAAAGTCAATGGCACCAAATAAGCCAGATATACGTCCTGCCTCTTGAAGACCTATATTGACAGAATATTTATAAGGAAAATCTTCCCTATCCCACCAACGATGAGCTGATGTTAAATGTGGTATTTCTAAACTCCTAAAGTCTTCATATTGGCTTTCAGTAAGATATAA
>JAEWHU010000185.1 GCA_023387635.1 Bacillota bacterium | reverse complement strand
CAATCATATGTTCGTATTTATTGACAAGTTTTGCAAATCTCTACGATTGAATAATAGGAATGATTATGATAAACTAAATATGAGACGTAAATTTATTTGATTAGATAATGCAAAAGGTAGGTGTTTTGATTTGAAATATTATAAATATGAAACTCATTTACATACATCTGAAAGTAGTGCATGTGGACGATTAAGTGGTGCCAAACAAGCTAGGCTATATAAAGAATTAGGTTATAGCGGAATTATTGTTACAGATCATTTTTTTGGAGGAAACACAAAAGTTGATAGAAATCTACCATGGAAAGAAAGTATAGATATGTTTGTAAGAGGTTATGAAAATGCAAAAAAAGAAGGAGATAAAATTGGATTATCTGTTTTCTTTGGCTTTGAAGAAACCTTTTGTGGTAGCGATTTTTTAGTATATGGACTTGATAAATATTGGCTTTATGAAAATCCAGACATGATTCATTGGGGTGTAGAAGAGTATTATGAGAACGTACATAAGGGAGGAGGATTCTTTGTTCATGCCCATCCATTTCGAGAGGCTTCCTATATTAAAGAAATTAGATTATATAAAGAATGTGAAGATGCAATAGAAATTGTTAATAGAAGTCATAAAAATCCTATATTTGATGAAAAGGCTAGGGAATATGCCATTCTTCACAATAAACTAGTTACAGAAGGTTCAGATGCCCATAAATTAGAGGATGAACATGGAGGAATGATGTTTGATCATAGATTAGTTGACATACAAGACTTTATTACAAGTATAAAGAATAGAAATGCCATGTTAATGAAGGATGATAGGTAACATAATTATCTATAATGAATAGACACATAATATGATTGGACTGTTTCTTAGCAACGAAAAAGTAACATAATTAGACATTATGAATAAACTAGAGGATATATATACATCTTAATAGTGTATATTAGAATGAAATATTTTACAAGAAAATTAATTTTCATTTGACAAGAAAATGGAATTAAGTTATAGTGTAAAAAAAGATAATAAAATGTATAATTATTCTATTAGAGAGAAAAAATTCTCTCATTTTTTTATATAGAGACTACAAAGTAGACAGGAGACAAATATGAAAAAACCTTTCGTAACATTAGAGCAAGTAAAAGATATTACTAACACTTATCCCACTCCTTTTCATATATACGATGAAAAAGGTATTAGAGAAAATGCTAGAAGATTAAAAGAAGCTTTTTCGTGGAACAAAGGATTTAAAGAGTATTTTGCAGTGAAAGCTACTCCAAATCCATTTATATTAAATATATTAAAAGAAGAAGGCTGTGGAATGGATTGTTCGTCTATGACTGAACTTATGATGTCAGAAGCTCTTGGAATTGTTGGGCATAACATAATGTTTTCATCCAATGCTACTCCAAAAGAAGATTTCATAAAAGCTGGTAGTTTAAATGCAATTATTAATCTAGATGACTATACCCATATTGATTATTTAGATGAGATATGTGGGATTCCTGAAACCATATGTTGTAGATATAATCCTGGTGGATTATTTAGTATTAGTACTGATATTATGGACAACCCAGGGGATGCAAAGTACGGATTTACAAAAGAACAGCTAATAGATGGTTATAAAAAGTTAATGGAAAAGGGAGCTAAGAATTTTGGTATTCATTCTTTCTTAGCTAGTAATACAGTAACTAACGAATATTATCCAACATTAGCTAAGATTCTTTTTGAATTAGCTGTTGAATTAAAAGAAAAAACTGGAGCCAATATTACATTTATTAACCTATCTGGTGGAATTGGTATTCCTTATCACCCTGACCAATCATCCAATGATATAATGGAAATAGGAGAAGGTGTTAAAAAGGCATTTGAAGAAATACTAGTACCTGCAGGATTAGGTGATATTAGTATTTTTACTGAACTTGGTAGATATATGTTAGCTCCTTACGGTCACGTTGTTGCGAAAGCTGTTCATGAAAAACACATCTATAAGGAATATATTGGCCTTGATGCTTCTGCCGTTGATTTAATGAGACCAGCTATGTATGGTGCATATCATCATATAACAGTACTAGGGAAAGAAGATGCTAAGGAAGAATACAAATATGATATTACAGGTTCCTTATGCGAAAATAATGATAAATTTGCCATTGATAGAATGCTTCCTAAAATTGATATAGGAGATTATCTTGTATTACACGATACAGGTGCTCATGGGTATTCCATGGGGTATAATTATAATGGAAAATTACGAAGTGCAGAATTATTGCTAAAAGAAGATGGAAATGTAGAATTAATTAGAAGAGCTGAAACTCCAAAAGATTATTTTGCAACATTTGATTTTTGTGATGTATTAAAAGATATTAAATTATAAAAGACATAATTAAATTATAGAAGACATAATTAAATTATAAAAGGCATAATTAAATTATAAAAGACATAATTAAATTATAAAAGACATTATGTTATTTAAGGTCTACCATTACAGTATATAATAGTGTTCTACTATATGCTAAATGGTAGACTTTATTACGTTTATGAATAAAAAGTTCGCTTATCCTCTAATGTAAACCTTAAAATGTCCGATAAATATTGTATAGAATATAAAGAAGTATGAATGGTGGTGAGATGATGCGTATAGATGCTTATAATAAAATAGCACAATTATATCAGACAAATACTATAAAAAAAATATCTCCAGTAAGTGGTGTATCTGCGACAGATAAAGTTGAAATTTCAAGAGTAGGAAGAGATTATCAAGTAGCAAAAGCAGCAGTACAAAATGCCAGTGATATTAGAACTGATAAGGTGAACGATATTAAAAAGCGTATGGAAACTGGTACTTATAATATTAGTGCAAATGAAGTAGCAAATAAAATAGTAGATAGTTTTTATGACACAATAATTTAATTTAGACTAGATCCTGTAGTTATAATACTTGATTTATACTTGTTAAACATGTAGATAGGAGTTAAAGTGGCTAGCTTAATTGAAGAATTAATAACAACACTAAGGGGCGAACAAATCATATATGAAGATTTATTGCCCCTTGCTAAAAAAAAGACACAGATAATTGTTAAAAATGATTTGGAAGGATTAATTGCTATAACAGAAGAAGAACAAGCAGTAGTTGAAAAGATTAACGTGTTAGAGCATAAAAGAGAAGA
The DNA here is from genome assembly GCA_023387635.1 of Bacillota bacterium. GTDB lineage: Bacteria > Bacillota > Clostridia > Lachnospirales > Lachnospiraceae > Anaerocolumna. Next base: position 6,077 of record JAEWHU010000185.1, on the reverse strand, counting down.
AATCATTAGTAATATTGGAATGGTTCTTAGTAAAAAACCAGAAGAACTACATATTACTAAGATAATTATGGCACTAGAAAAACAACCAGATCAAAGAGACCAATTATCTGAAATTCACGACAAATTAAAACATACCATTCAAAAATTAGTTGAAACCAATAATCACAACCAAGAATTAATAAAACAATCCCTAGAGATGATAGAATTCAATATGAATTTTATTCAAAGTACAAGGATGTCACCGGGGAATAGCGGCTACACAAAAGGTGCCTCACAATTTGATGGACCTATGCCACAAACAGGGATGTTTGATGCAAAGCAGTAGCAAATTATCAGAGCAAATAGCAAGCTAAATATTAGCTAGGCTAAATGATATCTAAGCTCGACGAAAGAAAATGCAAAAATAGGTAGGTGAGATCCATGGGATTATTCGGAAGTTTATATACAGGAGTTTCTGGCTTAAGAACTAGCCAGAATGCATTAAATACAACTGCACACAATCTTGCAAATGTAGGAACCAATGGGTTTGTAAGACAACAGGTGGTTCAAGTTGATAGTAGCTATATTAAGTGGGGGGTTACAAGACATTCTACTCTTCAATATGGACTAGGTGTAGACATATCTGCAGTTAGACAAGTAAGAGATAATTTTTTAGATAATTCATACCGTAAAGAATTAGGTAGACAGGGATTCTATGATACACAATATGAAACAGTTTCCGAGTTAGAAGGTATGTTTGGTGAGCTTGAAGGAGTTACTTTTCAAGGCTCAATGGAAGGATTTTGGACGTCAATACAGGAACTTGCAAAGGAACCTGATAGTATTGTAGCTCGTGCTGCTCTAATACAAACATCAGTTAGTTTTCTAGAACACGCAGAAAACATTTCGAAACAATTAAAAGAGTATCAGGTAAATTTAAATACACAGATTAGAAATAATGTAGATAGTGTTAATCAAATAGCTAGTGAGATTAATGCGCTGAATAAGCAAATCAGCTTATATGAAAGTGGCGGGCAAGAAAAGGCAAATGATTTAAGAGATTATAGAAATAACTTATTAGATGAACTCGGGAAAATCATGAGCATTACATATAGAGAAAATCCAAATGGTGTTGTTACCGTAATGGCAGAAGGAGTTCCATTAGTTACAGAAGATTATGCAAATAAAATGGGTACGGCTAAAGTAAGTGATTCTTCAGATATGATTAAACCTGTATGGCCATACTTTGATGACATAGATGTGTTTAATCTTGATAAAGAGCCATCTACGGCAAAAGATACTGATATAGGAACGTTAAAAGGTTTGATTTTGTCTAGAGGTGATGAAGTATCAAATTATACGGTTATCCCAAAACGTATTGAAGGAGAATCCGAGGAACGTTATAACAAAAGAGTTGCTGACTACAATAATTCTGTTGGTGCATCTGTAATAATGAGTATGCAAGCACAATTTGATCAATTGATACATGGTATTGTTACAAAGATTAATGATATACTGTCTCCGAATAAAAAGGTAATAGTAGCGACCGACCAAGATATAATAATTAATGGTAAGACAATAGAATTAAAAGATGGGGATGAATTGATTGTTTTAGATTCTGACAATGCACCAGTAGGTATGGATGAAGGAAGCACAATGGGTGAAGCTTTATTCAATAGAAAATCAGTGGATCGATATAGTAAAGAGTTTACAATAGATATAAAAGATGAAAACGGTAATAAAGTCCCTACTAAGGTAAGAATTTATAATAAAGAAGTTCCTGAGGATAACTATTCCTTATTTACATTAGGTGAAATTCAAGTGAATCCTGAAATTATGAATAACTATTCTAAGATTCCATTAAATTCAAACAATGGAACCGATGGTTTTGATATGAAAGTAGCAGAAGCTTTGGCAAATGCATGGAACGAACCATTTGCAGCCCTTTCACCAAATACACTAACGATTAGTACTTTTAAAGATTATTATACTGCATTAGTTGGAGAGCTTGCCACAAGAGGTGAACAGCTTAATAATATGGGTGAGAATCAAGAGGCAATGGCTAATAATATTAATAATCAAAGACAACAGGTTATGGGTGTATCATCGGATGAAGAACTGACGAATTTAATAAAATATCAACATGCGTATAATGCATCCTCTAGATACATAACTGTCGTTGATAGTATGTTAGAACATTTAATAACAAGACTCGGATAATACAGATAGAGGATTTAAGATGCCGCTTGGCGGTATAATGGAGGTAAAAATGCCATCAACATTTTTTGGATTAAATATAGGAACCACAGGTTTATATACCTATCAAGCAGCGCTCAATAATACAGCACATAACGTGGCTAATGCAGAGACTAAGGGGTATTCAAGGCAAATATTAAATCAACACGCAGGAGTAGCAATTAGGGTAAATAGTAGATACGGAATGGTAGGTACTGGTGTAGATGTAGAAAGTATTAAGCAAGTGCGTAATGAATATTACGATTTGAAATATAGAAAGAACAATACGTTATATGGTAATTATAGTACTAAAGATTATTACATGAAGGAAGTTGAAAATAATTTTAATGAAATCAACATGGAAGGATTTACTACCTCCTTTAACAAACTTTTTGATAGTCTTCAAGAATTATCAAAAGATCCTTCAAGCTTAACAGTAAGAACTCAAGTAACCAACTTTGCAACTAGTTTAACAGAATATTTTAATTCTTTATCTAATAGCATGAGGGGTATTCAAGAGGAATGTAATTTTGAAGTTAAAAACCAAGTAGATAGAATTAATTCCTTATCAAAACAAATTGCTTCTTTAACAAAACAGATAAATAATTTAGAAACTGGTGGGGGAACTGCCAATGATTTAAGAGATGCAAGAGCTTTATTAGTGGATGACCTATCTAAAATTGCCAATATTACTGTAGATGAAAAGATAGTAGGTGATAATGTAGGAGTAACTAGTTATGTAGTTAAATTAAATGGACAAACCTTAGTAGATAATTATGATTATAATACACTAAAAATAGTTCCAAGAACGATAAAAGCCAACCAAAATGATATCGATGGTCTATATGATATTACTTGGGATAATGGTCAAAGTTTTGATCCATTAAGTTCTACATTAACAGGTTCCCTAAAAGCACTATTTGAAGTTAGGGATGGTAATAACCTAGAGAATTTAACAGGTATAGTAAACGGTAAGGCTGGTGAAGAGACCATTACTTTATCGAGTCCAAGTATAACCAACGTGGAAAGACTTAATATACCTTCAGAAGGGGTTATAGTTGTAGGAAATAAGGAGTATAAATATAAGAGTTTTGAGTATGATGATGATTCAAAACAGTATAAATTTACCTTAGAAGAAAAATTAGATAGTGATATAACTAATGCTAATGCCGCCATTGGAAAAGCCATTAATTACAAAGGAATCCCATATTATATGGGACAAATGAATGAATTCGTTCGAACATTTGCAAAATCATTTAATGATATTCATACTGATGGGCAGGATCTTAATGGTGAAAATGGCTTAGATTTCTTTAATGTAATGGAATCAAAAAATGGAGAAAAAATGGGTTCGAAAGATGGAATTCCTTATTACATGCTAACAGCAGGTAATTTTACTATTACCGAAGCAATAAGTAAAGATCCTAGCAAATTAGCTATTGCAGAAAGTATTATAGATGGTGTAGAAGATAAAAAAATACTGAATGCGTTAATAGCATTAAAAAGTGATGGTTCTATGTTTAAGCAAGGTGCTCCAGCATCATTCTTACAAACATTAGTAGCGGAAATTGGTATTGATGCAGATAAAGCAGCTACATTTTCAGAGAGTCAATCCAATATGCTATATATGATACACAATCAAAGGCTATCTGAATCTGGTGTTGATGTGGATGAAGAAGCTATGAATTTAGTTAAATTCCAGAATGCATATAATTTATCCGCTAAAGTAATACAGATTATGAATGAAATCTATAATAAGTTAATTAATGATACAGGAGTATAAAACTATTTGCTTATCTGAAAATTAGAAAAGTAATAGGCAGAAAGGTGCGATGGGTGTAAAATGAGAATTACAAATCAAATGCTAACGAATACATCAATGCATAATATTAATCGAAACAAGAATAGTTTATCTATATTAGATCAACAATATTCTTCAGGTAAGAAGATACAACGTCCTTCCGAAGATCCAATTATTGCAGTTAGAGCATTAAAACTTAGAACCAACCTTAGTGAACTAAACCAATATTACGAGAAGAATATACCAGATGCTAAATCGTGGATGGATGTTACTGAAAGCGCTTTAAATAACATTAATACAATATTAACTAATATAAATTCAAGTTTTGTACAAGGTGCAAACGATCCATTAACTCCAGCAGATAGAACAAGTATTATGCAAAATCTAGTAGAATATAAAAAACAGATTTATCAAGAAGGTAATAGTAATTATGCGGGACGATATGTATTTACAGGATACAAGACGGATAAAAGTCTAGTATTTAATGAAAGTACAACGGACTTAAAATATTCCATTAAGGAAAAATTTACTGGAAAAGATATTGAAACTATATCAAAAGTGGTGGGAACTCAAGACATAGATAAGTATAATCCAGCAGATCCTGCTCCTACACTTACCAATACTTATCGAATTCGCTTGTCCTATAATGATTTAAAAGATACACCGATTAATGATATTTCATATACGTATGTAGATGATACAGGTGTAACTCAAACGGTTAATATTACTCCTGTGTCAAAAAATAAGGATGACGCAGATGCTTATTCCCCAGGCGCAGGTCAGATTAACTTTATTGCAGAGACTGGCGAATTAATATTAAGTGATGACATGTATGAAAATTTAAGAGTGGTTACTGATATTAATTTTGGTTATGATAAGCACAAATTTAATGAAGGTGACTTAAGACCGGAACATTATTTTGATTGTACAGTTATAGATAAGTACAATAAAGAATCCAAGTATGAAAAATCAGATCAATATATACAATATGAGATTAATTTCAATCAAAAATTAGTTGTAAATACCCAAGGAAGTGATGCACTAGTTCATGGAATTGCAAGAGATATTGATGAGGTGGTTGCAGTTGTTTATGAGGTAACAGAAACTGAAGAAAATATAGCAGAAGTAAAGAAGAGACTAGAAGATAAAAATGTTACACCAGATGAAGCGGAAAAGTTAAATGCTTTGCTTGGACAACTCGATACAGAATTAGTACTTAAGAATAAATTACTTCATGACAAGTTTTCACAAGGTATTGCTGGTTCTTCTAAGCACCAAAATACAATTAATACGGCAGTTGCAGACCTTGGTAGTCGTTATGTAAGACTTGAGTTAACAGAAGATAGACTTTCTAATCAACAAGTTGATTTTGAAGATTTATTGTCCACCAACGAAGATGTTGACATTGTAGAAACTTTTATTAAATTAAGTTCAAAAGAAGCAATATACAATGCATCATTATCCGCTGCTTCTAAAGTGATAAAGAATACGCTTCTTGATTTTATCTAGGACAATCTAAAATCAACCTTATGATTTTAGGCAATATAACCTGTTGGATATGCAATTTATATAGTTCTATAATTTAGTGATATGAAATAGATGAAAAAACTGAATAAAAATAAGAAGACGGGGGAAAGGAGCAATATGTTAGTTAATACAAAATTTTTTGGAGAAATAGATTTAGGTGAAGATAAAATTATTACTTTTGAACAAGGTATTATGGGTTTTTTTGATTTTAAGAGATATACTATTCTATATGATATAGAAGAAGGTAATTCCCCAAATATATCATGGTTACAAAGTTTAGATGAACCTAGCCTAGCATTACCTGTAATAAATCCTTTGTTAGTGAAAGAAGATTATAATCCAATAATTGAGGATGAAGTTTTAAAATCATTAGGTGATTTAGATGAAGAAAGTTTAGTGATTTTACTGTCTTTAACGGTTCCTAGTGATCTTACAAAAGTTACTGCAAATCTTAAGGCACCATTTATTATTAACTCAGATACTAAAAAAGGTATCCAAATGATTGTAGAAAATTCAGATTACGACGTAAAATACA
>JAEWHU010000179.1 GCA_023387635.1 Bacillota bacterium | reverse complement strand
CCCTCTTTTGTTACTTGAACACTACAAACAATTAGTTTATCTGCATCTGGATGTCTTTCTATTTTTAATATTTTACCTACAACAATTTTATCTAAATCAGCATCTAGCTTCTCATAACCTTCTACCTTTGTACCACTAAGTGTTAGTGCATCCGTATATTCGGCTGCTGTTACATCTAAATCAGGTACATATGCTTTTATCCATGATAATGGTGTATTCATTCCATTAGCCTCCTTTTATTTCTATTCTTAGAATTGTTTTAAGAAACGTACATCGTTTTCATATAACAATCTCATATCGTCAATTTCATATTTTAATAAAGCAATACGCTCAAGACCTACACCAAATGCAAATCCTGTATATTCATTTGGATCAATTCCACTCATTTCAAGCACTCTTGGATGAACCATTCCACATCCTAAGATTTCAATCCAACCAGAGCCTTTACAGAAACGACATCCGTCACCATGACATTTAAAACAAGTAACGTCAACTTCTGCACTTGGTTCTGTAAATGGGAAATGATGTGGTCTAAATTTAACCTTTGTGTCTTCACCAAATAATTGTTTTGCAAATTCTGCAAGTGTACCTTTTAAATCTGCAAATGTAATATTCTTATCAATTACTAAGCCTTCAATTTGGTGGAAACTTGGTGAATGTGTTGCATCTACTTCATCAGAACGGAATACTCTACCTGGTGCTATCATACGAATTGGTAATTTACCTTTTTCCATTTCGTGTACTTGAACAGGTGATGTTTGAGTTCTAAGTAAAATATTACTATTTACATAGAAAGTATCTTGTTCGTCTTTGGCTGGATGGTTTGCAGGAATATTAAGTGCCTCAAAGTTATAGTAATCATACTCAACCTCTGGTCCTTCCACTACTTCATATCCCATACCGATAAAGATTCTCTCTACTTCTTCTAAAGCTACTGTATTTGGATGACGATGTCCTACCACCCTCTTTTTTGCTGGTAAAGTAACGTCAATTGTTTCACTTTTAATTTGTTCTTCTCTTAACTTATTAGCAAATTCAGTTTTAACCTCTTCAATTCTTTCCTCAAGTGTAGCTCTTGCCTCATTTACTAAACCACCTACTAATGGTCTATCTTCTGGTGCTACATCCTTCATGGACTTTAAGATATTGGTTAATTCACCTTTTTTACCTAAAAATTGAACTCTAATATCATTTAAACTTTCTAAATTCTCACATGCATTTATCTGATTCAACGCATCATCTACCAAGGCTTGTAATTTTTCCTTCATGGTAATCTCCTTTCTTACATTAAAGCTTTAAAACCGTCCCAAAGTGAATCCATTAGAATAACAAAATGTATGGTTTCTTTGAGATAAAAGGGAAGTCCCTTTGCATGAAAATTCCTTGCAAAGGGACAAAAAAACCGCCCCTTAAAAATAAAGGGACGGAGTAATTATCATATAAAATAGGTAAAACCTATTCACCCGCGGTACCACCCAAATTCTTATGTTCTAAAATATATTAATTCTTGTAAGAATTTAATCTATTATTTTAGCTACATAAGCACTCAAATTATGCGTAACGAGCATCAACGTCATCTCCTACTATTATTTCAAAGATGAGGCTCTGGTGGGAAATTCAATAATTATCTGAACCAAAAAGTGCTTTCAGCCGATGGCACTTTCTCTCTGATAGGAAATAATTATCTAATTCAACTTCAAATAATCTTCTACTTATTTTAAGTTGATACACCTTCATTGCCTTTTTATATTATATTAATTTATTCTAGCATAATATTTTATGTTGTCAAGGATAATATAATTTTTAGATACCACTTTCTCTTATATTTTGTGTGAAAATACGTTTTTCATGTGTCTGAAAAATTCCTGCAATTAAATTATATCTCATTATTACCCCAAATACTATGTATACATTTAAATTAAAAATAGCCAATGTCTACACCATTTTTTCGTGTAGACATTGGCTTTCTTATATTATTTTACTTTTAATCTATACGATGAAACAGCTAAATCAGAAGATTCATACATGGTATAATAATAGTCATCCTCAACCAAATTATTGATTGGTGTAACGATTCCTGTAACACTATCATATGAGCAAACAACCCATGATAGTTCTTCTCCACCAGTAGTAGGTACTTCAAAAGTATAGGTGCCCGCTGATGTTGTTACAACAACTTTTGCACCGGAATTAACTAGTGTACTGTTATAATTACCAGACCAATTATGTACATAGAATATATATTTTCCACCTTCTAATGGTTTGTAAATAGTTGTTGTCTCAGGACCATATGAAGTCACATCATCTAAGTCTAATCTTAAATCTAAATTATCAATATCATCAACATCTACATCAAATGGATAAGTCTTATTGCCAAAATATATATGATACTTATCATTACCTTCAACAGGTCCTATTAAATGTGAGTCTAGATCCATTGGATATTCTCCCCAAGTTAAAACAAAAGTAGCTTGACCTGCTCCTTTTAATGTTGATAAGATAACGTTCTGATCAGCAAAAGTAGTTCCACCCAATACAACAAGATTGAATGTAGAAGTTGCATATGTAACGCCAATGGATGCAGCTCGGTTATCAGTTACTTTAACAGTGTAATAACCTTCAGGTAATTCAAGGCTGAATGCTGCACCTGAAACTGTATGAGTTGATACATGTTCATCTGTACTATTAAAATTCTTGTATACATCAAATGTGAACTCTAGTGTAGGATCTACTAATTCTCCATTTAATGCATTAAGCATATTACCAGTTGCATATCCTGTAGCAGTAGATTCGCCCTCTGATAGGGGAATTAACTGACCGTTTGCAATGGTAGTAGCATCTTCTGCTACGGTCGTAAGTTGAACTAATATCTTGTAACCCTCTTTAATCATTACTACAACATAATTACCAGCCTCTAAATCAGTTATGGTATATATTCCTTCACTATTCGTATTAGCAATAACAACATCAGGACTAGTAAAAATTGCGTCAATTGCATTAGCAACATCTGTTCCTTCATATTTTAGAACCCTTATTTGAACGTCTGCAATAATACTGCCTCCTGAAACTGAACTAATACTACCTCCTGTTTCTGAATTATTAATACTTCTTAATTCAATACTGCTACCTGTTACAGCTGTAACTTTACCCGTAATACTACCTTTTACTACCGGTGTTGGAGTTGGATCTGTTGGTGGTGTTGGATTTGGATTTGTTGGTGGTGTTGGATTTGAATCTGTAGGTATAGGTGTTGCAACTACTGTTCTTGTCTGTGCATCAGCACCAGTTCCAACAATAATAGTGATGGTTCCAGAGCCAGTTATAGTAGGTATTAAATCTTCACTTGCAACAGTAATTATAGTAGCTTCTGCTCCAGGAAGAATCACTAAGTTAATTTGAGCATTACAAGTTAAGGTTAATGGTATACTTGTTGTAATCGTAGCATTGGCATTATTAGCTACAGTAGGAATGCTTGTAGTAGAACTTCCTGTGATTTTAATATCTGCATCAGCATTTACTATTAATTCACTTACTTTACCATTATTTTCAAGAGCTAACTTGCTATTACTATCAACAGATATGCTAGTACTTGCATTTTCTCCAACTACGATTCTAGAATTTTGTGCAGTTACGCTTAGGATATTACCAATTGCCTTCTCATACCATGTATTCGATTTAATCTGCTTAATCTCAACAGATTTAAATACACCATTGTTTGTCACATCAGCATTAGGCGCATCAACGATAAGTGATTGCTTATTATAATTTCCTTCTGGAATCGTAAAGTTTATAGCGTCTTCTGTCTTAATTGTAATTAAGGCAACGCCACTTCCTAATAATTCATTTAATTTCTTCTGAGTGGTTACTGTTCCTTCTTTGTCAACTAC
>JAEWHU010000175.1 GCA_023387635.1 Bacillota bacterium | reverse complement strand
CAGCAGTTTTTACTGGAGCAATTTCTTCACTAAAACGAAAAGAAACAAAAATTAAAACAAAACAGAGAATAACACTTGCTATAAGTAAGTGTTTCGGACGAATACTATATGAACTCCTTCTTCTCATCTTTAAGCTCCTTCTTTCTAATATACAAATAACTATATACTTGTATATTTATATACGTTTGTATACTTATTTTTTATACATTTGCATATTTATATAATTATACATATGCATATTTATATTTTTATACATTTGCATATTTATATTTTTATACATTTACATAATATCTATTTACTAAAAATTAAATTTACTTTGATTTGGTACGATTGCTAATGATGATAATTTTTTATCTTCGATTATTTTACCTAGACCATTTACAACAGTATTGGTAGGATCATTACTAATATTAACTGTAAGTCCTGTTTCCTTGTGAATTAATTTATCAAGTCCCGCAATCGCTGCTGAACCTCCAGTTATATAGATACCTGAATCAATAATGTCAGAAGCTATTTCTGGTGGAGTTCTCTCTAATATAATTCGAATAGAATCCATGATAGTTGATAGATGTTCTGTAATAGATTCATATACCATGGTAGAACTTATTTCAACTTCAGAAGGTAATCCTGTTACAAGATTTCTTCCATAAACATTTAAACTTCTCTCTTCCATTGGGAAAGCGGATGCTAGTTCTTTTTTTAGATTTTCAGCTGTCCTGTCACCGATAACCAAATTATATTTTTTACGAACATAAGATTTAATGGACTCATCAAGTTTATTACCACCAATTGGTATAAGTTTACTAATAACAATACCTCCAAGTGACATAATAGATACTTCTGTAGTATCAGAACCAATATCTACTACCATAACACCCTTAGCATTGGTAACATCTAGATCAAGTCCAACTGCATCAGCAATTGGCTTTTCTACAATTCTAATTTTCTTACATCTTACTTCCGAACTAGCTACTAAGTCGTAGAAAGCTCTTTTTTCAACTTCTGTAATGTCTGTTGGTGTAGCAATTAAAATTTCATTTGCAATAAGTTTTCTTCCTTTATTCATCTTTTTAAATAAAAGATTGAGTAATTCTAACATATTTGCAATATCTGCAATTACACCATTTTTTACAGGATACGTAACCTTTATATTAGCAGGCGCTTTCTCATACATCTCAAATGCTTCATTACCTACAGCAATTACTCTTTTTCTATCTGCGACTGCTATTACATTTTTTTCATCTAAACTTACCCCAATACCTTTGTGGTAAATCTTAATCATACTTGTTCCTAAATCTATTCCATATGTCTTACCTGCCATGTGCTGTCTCCTTCCAAACTATAAAACAATTTTTAAATCACCAAACATTTCATATTCTATATTGACCCCTGTTCACTTAAGCTTATATATTTATTATCACCAATAATAATATGATCCATAAGCTTAATTCCAATTAAATTTCCAGCTTCTTTTAATCTCTTTGTAACTTGAATATCTTCCTTACTAGGAGTAGGGTCCCCACTAGGGTGATTATGTAGAATAATAATACTAACTGCTTCATATTTTAGAGCCATTAAGTAGATTTCTCTTTGTGGTAAAATTGAACTACTTACGGTACCAGAGGAAATTAACATATCTTTTATTATCTGACTCTTAGAATCTAACATAATTAGTAATACTACTTCTCTTGTCAGATGTCTCATATCCTCCATATAATAATTAGCAACCCTTTCAGGAGTTGTTAACCTTACCCCCCGTTCGCTGGTTGCCTTTGCCATGCGTTTTGATAACTCTGCAACACATTGTAATTGAATCGCTTTTACTTTACCAATTCCTTTTATACAAGTTAACTCTTTTAAAGTCAAGTGATGTAGCGCATTTAATCCTTTCTGTGTTGAACTATTTAAAACTTTAGTAGCTAAATCCACTGCTCTTTCCTTTTTAGTCCCTGAGCGAATGATTACTGCTAATAATTCAGCATCGGATAAACTTACCGCTCCATACTGTTCACATTTTTCATAAGGTCTTTCCGATATTGGTAACTCTTTTACCGTATAATATTCTTTCATATTCCCTCCTAATCTTCTCTCTCCAAGAAAATAGTAGGAAGCTTTTATTATTCGTAAGCAATTACAGCTTACGATATACTATTATGGCTAGGATGACGCCAATAATACCTGAAATGGTAATTTTTATAGAAAGTCCAAAACTTATTACCATAACACCAAGATTCAGTTTTACTAGTCCTGTAGTATTTGCATCGCCAATACCAAATTCTTGACCATAATTAAGCCATGATAAAAAAGGGACTCCTCTGGTTAAATAACCTATAAAGCCGCCTAATACCACGCCTGCTAAAATTAATAATAATAAAGCCCATGAATTTTTGCCATGTGTACCAGCCATATTACCCCATCCTCCCGAATACATATTCCTTTTTATTCTATCATAACGCCTTGTATTTGTATATATAAATAGCACAAAATACCTAAAAAGCTTTTAGGTATTTTGACATATTATGATATCTTAATTAGCCTATCTTCTAACATCTTTTGAACAGACATAAGTACGCCAAACTTTGCATGATACCATGTTAGTCCACCTTGGAAATATACTACGTATGGAGGTTTTATAGGAGCATCCGCACTTAATTCAATAGAAGAACCTTGAACAAATGCACCTGCAGCCATAATTACATCTGAAGTATAACCTGGCATTTCCCATGGTTCAGGAACTACAAAACTATCCACAGGCGCGGCAGCTTGAATCCCTCTACAAAAAGCAACAACACCCTCTTTTGTACCAAGTGTTACTGCTTGAATGATATCGTGGCGGGTTTCACTTCCATTTGGAAAAACTGGAAAACCTAATTTCTCATATATATTAGCTGCGAATATTGCACCTTTTAGTGCTCCCGCAACTACAGTTGGCGCGAGGAATAAACCTTGATAAAGTAAACCATTAATTCCAAGGGTTGCACCAACCTCTTTACCAAGACCAGGAGCCGTCAATCTGAAAGAAGCATTATTCACATATTCCTCTTTTCCAACAATATAACCACCTATTGGTGCTAGTCCACCACCTGGATTCTTTATTAAAGAACCTACACAAAGGTCAGCGCCAACATCAGTAGGCTCAATTGTCTCAACAAATTCACCATAACAATTATCTACCATACAAATTACATCTGGTTTGATCTTTTTTATAAAAGTTATTAATTCACCAATTCTTTCTACTGATAAGGTTGGTCTTGTAGCATATCCTTTTGAACGTTGAATTGTAATTAACTTAGTTCTTTCATTAATCCCATTCTTAATACCATCATAATCAAAACTTCCGTCATCTAATAAATCCACTTGCTTGTAAGTAATGCCATACTCTTTTAAGGAGCCTGTTAATTCTTTTTTTCCCTTTATCTCACCAGTTTCATTAATTCCAATCACGCCTTCTAAAGTATCGTAAGGTTTTCCTACTGGTGATAATATTTCATCTCCGGGTCTTAGATTTCCACCAAGTGCTGTACTTAGTGCATGTGTACCACTAATTAATTGTGGTCTTACTAGAGCTGCTTCTGCGTGAAACACAGATGCATATACACTTTCTAGAGTATCACGACCCATATCATTATAGCCATATCCAGTTGTTGCTGCAAAATGAATATCACTAACTCTATTATCTTGCAAAGCTTTTAATACTTTAAGTTGATTAAATTCTGCTACCTTATCGATAGTTTCAAATCTATTCTTTAGCCCTTCTTCTATACTCCATGCAAAATCTAAAACAGATTGGTCGATAGATAATTCTTTATAATAATCATTCAATAAATTTCTCATTGGTGGCTCCTATTCGCTATACCTTTTTTTAATAGTTCCTGCATCATTACTTCAAGAACTATATTATCATCGTCTTTGTATTCTTTTTTATTAATCCAAATAACTTCTTTTTCTCTTTTAAACCATGTTAATTGTCTTTTTGCAAAATGTCTTGTATCTCTTTTCAGAATATAGACTGCTTCTTCTAAGGTTAGTTCTCCTTCAAGATAAGCTATTATTTCCTTATAGCCAAGCCCTTGCATAGATATCATATCCTTTTTACAACCTATGGATAACAGATATTTTACTTCATCTACTAATCCAAGCTCTAACATAACATCCACTCTTTTATCTATTCTTTCATATAATACTTGCCTATCATTAGTTAGAACAAAATAAGCAAAGTTATATGGTGATTCATTTTGTCTTTGTAATTCATTATGAGAAGAGATAGGAGTTTTCGTTTGCTCAAAGTATTCAAGTGCTCTTATTACTTTTTTTACATTGTTTGGATGAATTGCTTTAGCTGAAGGTAAATCTACTTCTTGTAGCATTTGATGCAGATATTCATTACCTTTTTCAGCTGCTAAACTTTCTAAACTTTTTCTATAAGTGGTGTCTTCCTCATTTTTATCAAAATCAATATCATTTAAAACAGCTTGTATATAGAAACCTGTTCCACCAACTATAATTGGTATTTTACCAGCGTTATAGATTTCCTCCATATACTTCATAGCATATTCTTTGAATTTAACAACGTTAAATTCTTCAATTGGATTAAGTTCATCAATAAGGTAGTGCTTTACTCCTGCCATTTCATCTTTTGTAATTTTTGCACTTCCAATATCCATGTGTTTATATACTTGCATAGAATCAGCAGAGATAATTTCTCCACCTACCGCTTTTGCAAGCTTTATGGATAAGGCTGTCTTACCCACTGCTGTAGGTCCTGTTAATATAATTAATGGTTTTTTCATCTTGTACCTAAAGTGATATCCTTCCTATATTATTTCTTTCTACTAAGATTCCCATCTGCGTGCTTACAAGGTCCACTTTACTGCTTATATATAAGGTTATACAATACGTTTAAACTTCTTTTCTAATTCATATTTGCTCATGGAAATTATAGTTGGTCTACCGTGAGGACAATGGTATGGATTATCAAGAGTTAAAAGCATATCAATTAAAACCTTAGCTTCTTCATAAGACATAATTGTATTACCCTTCACTGCTGCCTTACATGACATGGAAGCAATTTTCTCAAGAACAATATCAGGGGTTCCACTATATCCATCTTCTACTAAAGCATCGATTAATTCAGTAAATATTTCTTTCACATTTAATCCATAGAAATCGCTTGGTACACCCCTGATTGCATATTCATTGCCACCAAATTCTTCAATTTCAAAACCAAGTTTATGAAATAACTCCATATTTATAGTTAGAGCTTCTTCTTCACGAATAGAAAAACTCATGATAATTGGTGGTTCTAATAACTGACTATTCATTTCCCGCTCTTTTAATGTAGTCATGATTTTTTCGTACATAACCTTTTCATGTGCAGCATGTTGATCAATCATAAACATAGCGTCTCCATATTCAACTAGCCAAAATGTTTTGAATACTTGTCCAATAATACGGTGATTAACGGCAGCTTTTTCAGATAGGAATGATAATTGCTCTGGTTTCTCTTCCTTTTTTATTGGTGATTGGTAGGTTATAGTTTCGCGAACAAGATTAGAAGCATTGCTAACTACATGTGAAAGGCTACCAATCTCAGTATTCTTAATAGCCTCCAAATCTCCCTCTGACTTATCTTCCATATATTCTTTCTTAACACCAAATATGTCATCTAGTTCCTTATCCACCTTATTAGTATCATATTGCCTAGAATAATTTGATTTATAGTTATTACTTGAATAAGATGAAGTAGGATTTGTAAAATTAGGCTTAATTTCACCAGGTTCTACAGTTGTAGAATTCTTGATTCTATTCACTTCAAAAGGTTCTGGAATCTTTTGTTCTACCTTAATCTCTTCTTTTTCCTCTACTAAAGTTACCTTTGGTATTAATTCTTTTCCTTCTATGGCATCTTTTACCGTATTGTAGATTAAATTGTATAAATCATCCGAATTTTTAAAACGAATTTCTAGTTTCGCAGGATGAACATTTACGTCTATTAACTCACTATTAATTTCTATATGAAGGGAGGTAAATGGATATCTATGAGTCATAATGTATGGCTTATAAGCTTCTTCAATAGCTTTGTATATAAGTCCACTTTTAATATATCTACCATTTATAAAATAATTTTCATAATTACGATTCCCTCTTGTAACAATGGGCTTCGCAATAAAACCTTGAATACGAATATCCTTACAACTTGACTCAACATATTCCAAATGAGTAATTATATCCCTTCCATATACATGATAAAGGATATCTTTTAGATTGGCGTTTCCTGATGTGTGTAATTTTACTTGATTATTATTTATAAACTTAAAAGACACATTGGGATGAGATACCACCAGTCGCTCCATAATATCTTGAATATACCCCGCCTCTGTAACTGGTGATTTTAAGAATTTCCTTCTAGCTGGTGTATTATAAAATAGATTTCGAATAAGAAAAGTAGTTCCATTTGGGCAACCAATCTGTTCTAAACTTTTTTCCTCACCACCCGAAATTAAATATCTTATTCCTGTAAATGCTTCCGCTGTTTTTGTCACTAATTCAACCTGTGCAATTGCTGCAATACTGGACAATGCCTCACCACGAAAACCAAGACTTGATACGGTAAGCAAATCAGTGGCACTTCTTATTTTACTAGTTGAATGACGTAAAAACACTAAGGGGATATCCTCTTCACCAATACCCATTCCATTATCAGTAATACGAATAAAACTAATACCACCCTCTTTTATTTCAACCGTAACAGCACTTGCCCCAGCATCAATGGCATTTTCAACAAGCTCTTTTACTACTGCTGCAGGTCGTTCAATAACTTCTCCTGCAGCTATCTGATTAATTGTATGTTGGTCTAATAGAGCAATTTTACCCATTATCTCACCTCCTGTTTAAGAATGAAACGCTTTCAGTTTACTACTTTCATAAGTGGTTCATACGAATTCTCCGCGTGGGCGCTCATTCCGCTTAAGCGATTTATCGCTTTAATTACGCTCCGGAATTGTATGAACCACCTATGAAAGATTAATATTTTTGACGTTTCGCTATTAATTTACACGTAAACTTATATGCTAGCTAATTTTTTACTTATATTTCACTTAATTTCTTTTGTAGTTCATATAACTTATACATAGCATCCATCGGAGTTAGTGAATTCAAAT
>JAEWHU010000176.1 GCA_023387635.1 Bacillota bacterium | reverse complement strand
TAATTATTGGAATTCATATGACATAAATTACAAAGGGGACAATATGGCAAAAATAATTGAAAATAGCAATGAATTACTAGAACAATATAAATCAAATAAAAGAAAGAAAAATATAGCTTTAATTTTATTTTTAGGTACCTTAATATATATCTTTACAACAGGTAACTTTGATTATGCTATATCTCAATATGCTCCTATGTTATATAAATTTACTTATAAAACTTTATATCTTGCATGGATTTTAATGATTATTGAAATTATTATATATAATCACTATAAGAAAAAGACGAATAGTTTACAATCAGGTGTAGAAGGTGAAAGTAATTTAAAATCCATTATTAGAAAATTACCAGATGACTATAAGGCAGTAACTAATGTAATTATAGAATTTGAAGGAAAATCAAGTGAATTAGATTTGGTGCTCATAGGAAAAAGTGGAGTCTTTGTTATTGAAACTAAAAATCATAACGGAACCATTGTTGGGGGGGATACGGATGAGCAATGGACCCAAAAAAAAGTTGGCCAAAAAGGTGGACGATATTCTAAAACCTTTTATAATCCTATAAAGCAAGTGTCAACGCATGTATATAGATTGTCCAATGTATTTAAAGTAAATGGCATTAATGTTTGGGTACAAGGTATTGTCTATTTTTCTAATAAATCTACTAGCGTTAAAATAAATAATACAAAAAATAAAGTACCCGTATATGCTGCTTCTAATGGCGGAGTTAATGAAATGATTCAATATATTTATGAGAATCAAGGTAAAAATCCAATTGATACAGCTACTATAGATAAAATGTTAAAACTACTTAATTAGATTAAATAGACATAAATAAAGACAGTTGAATAATGAAACAGAACTAAAAGATACATAGTAATCAGACATGCGTTATATAAACACCATAATAGCAGAGAAAAAAACAAAAAGTTAAAAAGCTTTTTAATATTCATATAACCGGTTGGTATATTTATAATAGAATCTAGTTGTCTATTATAGGTACCAACTTTTTATATACACTTCCTTGGGGGCTTTTATATGAATAGATTCCATATAACCATCATTTATCATACTTAGTCTTACTGCAACAAGCCACCATATGACCTAAAATGCAAGAAGTTAAAAGAATGGAAACAGAAACATAATTTTACTTAACTTATAATATAGACAAACAAGAAGAAATCATCGTATAATAACAAAAGATTAAATGGAAGATGACTAAAGGAGAGATTACGTGAAAAAAGGACAAGAATATATTGGTATTGTTGATAGAATTGATTTCCCTAACAAAGGAATAATTAAGATAGAAGATGAAAAAGCTGTGGTAAAAAATGTAGTACCAGGTCAAAAGGTACGATTTGTAATAAATAAAGCTAGAAAAGATAAAAAAGAAGGTAGATTATTAGAAGTACTTGAAGAATCGCCACTAGAAACAGAAGAACCAAAATGTGTACATTTTGGACCATGTGGTGGATGTACTTATCAAACTATATCCTATGAATCACAATTAAAATTAAAAGAAAGCCAAGTAAAATCATTAATTGATGAAGTATGCGATGATTATGTATTTGAAGGAATCATAGGCAGTCCAAAGAAGTGGGAATACCGTAATAAGATGGAATTCTCCTTTGGTGATGAGTATAAAGATGGACCTTTAGCGTTAGGACTTCATAAAAAAGGTAGTTTCCACGATATAGTAACAGCAAATGAATGCCAAATTGTGGATAAAGATTACAATCTCATCCTTTCTTGTGTATTAAATTATTATAAAGAACTTGGAACGGATTATTATCACAAATTAACTCACAAAGGGTACCTTAGACATCTACTAGTTCGTAGAGCAGAAAAGACCGGGGAGATACTTGTTAATCTTGTTACTTCTAGTCAGTGGGGGGATAATGGTAAAAATCATTTAACAGAGGAAGAAGTATTAGAAGGATTAAAGGATAGATTATTATCCTTAGAGTTAAATGGTAAAATTGTTGGAATCCTTCACATTGTGAATGATAGTTTAGCTGATGTGGTACAAAGTGATAAAACAAATGTACTTTATGGGGATGAATATTTCTTTGAAGAATTATTAGGACTAAAGTTTAAAATATCCACCTTCTCCTTCTTTCAAACAAATTCTCTTGGTGCTGAAGTACTTTATGAAAAAGCAAGGGAATATGTTGGAACAACAAAGGACAAATTAATCTTTGACTTATACAGTGGTACAGGAACTATCGCACAATTACTAGCACCAGTTGCTAAAAAAGTAATCGGTGTAGAAATAGTTGCAGAAGCAGTAGAAGCTGCAAAAGAGAATGCAGCACTTAATGGACTAGATAACTGTGAATTCATTGCAGGGGATGTACTTAAAGTCATTGATGATATAGAAGAAAAACCAGACCTTATCGTACTTGACCCTCCAAGAGATGGAATACATCCAAAGGCGCTTGATAAGATTATAGATTATGGTGTAGATAAATTGGTTTATATCTCTTGCAAGCCAACAAGTTTAGCTAGGGATTTAGTTATCTTGCAAGAGAAGGGGTATAAGGTGGAGAGAGTA
>JAEWHU010000142.1 GCA_023387635.1 Bacillota bacterium | reverse complement strand
AAATCATGACAGGTAATAAAATATACAAGATTTCTCTTCTTGGCTGCCTCAATGCCTATAGATATAGCAAGATGTGTTTTTCCTGTTCCTGGTGTTCCATAAAAAAGAATGTTTTCCTTGTTTCCATGAATCTTAATGAACATAAATCTTTTATCTCATTTTTATTAACATCCTGTTGAAATGCGTAATCATATTTTACCTTTAGATTTATATTTTCTTATATCATGTCAGTGCTTCTTTTCTCATATGGTATTTTACCTATCATATTTAAATGTTGGTTTGTTACAAATAAGTCATATTAAAATATAGCCGACCATTTCTTTCATCGACATATGGTAAACGTTCTCTGATATATTCATATTCTGGTAATCTTGCAAGGCAATTACGTATAACACATATAAATATTGGATGAGTTAATATGTCATTTTCGTTATTCATAATATAACTAGCATTAATTAGTTTTAACAGTTCATCTTTACATTTGATGATTTCTGTTTCTGCAATATCAAAGGGTAATTCAGATAAGCAAAGCCAATAATACCATTTAACACCCCTATGCCTGTGTTTTTCATTATAATACTTATGATAATTAATTATACGCTCTTTTATCCATATAGTTTCATTTTGTGCAACAGAAGCTAAAAACCTAAGGACAATTAATGATGTATCATAACATTCCCCAAGTCCATCATCTCTGTTACCAAAGCAAGTAGTTTTAAGTCTAGAAATTGTTTTTGACACCATATCAATTACAGTTTCATTATTAGGTTCTAGAATATGTAAAAGACGTATTATTTCAAGTTCATATAAATTTGCCGAAAGTATATGAGTTTTTGGTGTCTGTGCCATAATTGTTTTATATTTTTTGCCACTATTGTATGGAGGAATAAAGAAAACCGGATACATTCTGCGACCTTCTCTGTCAATGTTATTTGGGTACTTAACCCCATTATAAAAACGTCTTGAAGTCTCTTTATTACTGACAGCTGATAAAAACTGATTAACAATATTTTTCTTTTGACCATCTGTTAGTGTGCCACCCTTAATCAAGAAATAATTAGTCTTAATCATCAACTCATATATATCCATTTTTTCCTTGCTCCTTCGATTTTTAGCTTATTGAAATAATAAAACTATACTGAAGATAAAGCTTATTATCTAAATGTTAATAAGCTTTAAATTCGGTACACGAAAATGATTCATCAAAATCAATCTCTGTAATTCCGCAAAAAGGTATATTAGGTTCAAAAGAAAAACGTCGTATAACAATGCCATGTGTTACTACGATGATTTTTTGGTAACCGCTATACCGCAAAAGAGCCTTTTTAGCACGACAAAATACATCTTCAAGGTTTTCAAACGTTATTTCACTATTGTCCGGGCAAACTCCCTTTTGTTCTATGCATAATCTATTTGCTTTTGAAGCTTGTTCTTTAGATGAATATTGGAAAGACAAATCTGGCATCCATTCGTGTAAATCCAGTTCGACTTTTATGTTCAATTGTCTATTTTTAGATATAATTGCGGCTGTCTGTAACGCACGTGTATATGGAGAAGAAACAATTATATCGGCATCGTTCAATCTGCTGTCCAATGAGGCAGTTTCAGCAATCTGTATACCATTTTCGGTCAGCTGGGCTAAATCTATTCCATGTCCTATATATTTTCTTTCCTCAACAAATGAGTAATCCGGTTCACTGTGTCGCATAAAGACAATCTTTTGCATAATTTATCAACCTCCTTAATATAAATAATCTGTAGTTCCCCTTTGAAAGCAACAGCGCCACCACTGTTCATTTAGAGGGATTCCCCCCACAAACTCCAAACCCAAAATTGCCCTGGCGAATAACCGCTATCTACGGATAAATTTCTAAATGCCCAATCTAGGTGTGTACGCCATGGATAATATTCATGTGAAATTAAAAAAGCAATGTGGTAAATTCTCTCTAACATTATGCCAAACAATATATTAGCTTCAGGTATATGATTTCGCTGAACATTTTTATTTAATTCAAAAAATTCTTCAACAAACAATATGATTATGCTTATTATCTACTTTTTATTTGGTTTTCTTTTAATACGTAATAACTTCTGAATATCTTCAAGTAGTGAATTGCTTGGTTCAAAAGACATCCATTTTCCGTCATGATATGTTGTTGAATTGTTGTAGATGCTTTGGATTTCATCAGAATAAGTATGTTGCTCGTTCTCAAATTTAGCTCTTTCATCTTTTCCAAAAACAATCTGTATGCTAAAACAATTTTCTTTAACATACAACGTACATAAGGTTTTACCACCACGCCGATATTTATGTTCGTATTTCCAATTATTCCAATTGGTGTTTTTTCGTAAGATATCCATTTCGTATAAGTTCTCAACAAGATTACAGACACCCGTCCATACATTATATTTCTCTGTACCGAGTATTTCGCTAATTTGTTGATTTGTTGGAAAAACTTCTTGCATAATAATCTCCATTCTGCCGATACACCGCGAATTTTTTCGTTCATTAATTGTAAGGTTGCTATCTAAAATGTAAATAATCACTAGTTCGTAATAGTAAACAATTAGAAATTAATATAAGATAATACTGGGATTTACAATTATGGTGGGGAACTTATTTTAATATTTCAATTGCTTTTTCAATAGCAGCAAGTACTTTGGCGTCATAATCCTTTAACTTTTCAAGACACTGAACAACGCAGGCGCAATAACCCGATTCAAGCTCATTATAACGACGCTTTGTCCAGTCACGGCAATCGTTAAGACTGATAATTTGCCAGTTTCTAGTATGTGCATAATCATAACTTTCATCAATTAGACGACACAGCTCATCGAGGCGACTGTCCATAAGTTCGTCTATTATACGATGGCGAAAAACTTCTGCGAAATTATGACAATTAAAGTTATGCCAAGCGATGTCGCATATACGTTTATATCTCTCCTTAATTTCATCGAAATCCACATCTTGAAGCTTTTCATTCCAATACATAAATTTTTGTATGTATTTATCCCATACCTTGTTTTCAAGATTTTTATCCATAACAGATTTTATTTGCTTCAAGCCGTCTATAAGTGTATATGATGGTTTCGTTCTTTCAGTAAAAACAATAATTTCTAATATATCTTCATATGATGGTGGTGACACTGGTTTTTGTTGTGCGTTTGACGGGTCAGCCATAATGAGTAAGTCATCATCATAACCTGTAATAACTCGAAAAATACCCTCAGTTTCATTATTAGCCTTAACACGTGCAAGAATAGGCTTGTCCCCGTTAATAGATGCTTTAATAGTTCCAGCAAAATTGTCCTTTGTTATAAAATAATTATATCCTATAAACTTTATCAGTAAATCAATTGTCTCAGGTATGCTATCAATATTTATGCCCGAACTTGTAAAATCAGGTCGCATGGAAGAACGACCACTCAAAGTGTCAAATAGAAAATAATAATCCTCTTGTTTTTTATTAGTTGTGCTATTACAGTTTCCACAGCCATTACAGTTTTTACCCTCATTTTTAGTGCAATCATATTCATCAATACCTTTTATCTTTTCAAGATACATATAAATACTTGAAAAACAATTACTGAAAGTCAGAGCATTAAATCCAGAAAAAGGAATGTCGAATTGAAGTTGATTTTTCATAAAGTACCCCTCCATTTTACTATTTACTTTAAATCTCCCGGACTAAATGAAGCTATATGTTATTTACTTAAACAAATCCGGCAATATATCGTATATATACTGATTAACCCAGTTCCAGGCATGGGTACCGCCATCACATACAATGAAATAGAAGTTACCTTTCTTCATATCCGATGAATAGATAAAGTAATCCTTTAATTTCTTCATCTCTTCTATTTGAGGATTCAAATTCGGGTAAGCGATATCCAAATTTCCTGTAGCACACAAGAGATAGTAATCCTCTGGTCTATAACCTGACTTTTTAACGACATTTGCAAGAAACTCTGCTGTTTCTATAGGATTTATTCCTCCACCTTTCATCCCTTTTATCCAGCAGTCACCGCTTAGAGGTATATAATACTTAATATAGTCGAGGCAATGAATAAAAGTATACCAAGTTGTTACTGAACCCATGGAGAAGCCGCCAAATGCTCTATGCTCTCTTGAGGCTTTCATATCCTTTACATCTGAAGAAGTTAGGTAGGTATTATACTTGGTTTCAACGAAAGGAATCACATTGTTAATCAATTCCTCCGGGAAGTATGCTACATCATTCTTTCCACCATAAAAGGTTGGTGTGACAACAATAATCGGCTCTATATCACCCTGCTCAATCATATTGTCGATAATTCTCTTTAGTTCTTTGCTCTGACCGGGTCCGCCAAAGAGGAGATTTTCATTCTCTCCACCGCCATGCATCAAATATAACACATTATACTTCTTATTCTTGTCAGAAGCGTCATAGCCGTTAGGAAGGTAGACATTTAACCGTTTCACTTCAGTTGTATTTTGTAAATTATCTACCGTATATTCTAAGCATTCGATTGTACCTGCCTTCTTACTTTCAGCTCTATATCTGTCAGGTATTGCTCTAAATTCCTTCTCATTCGCTGCTTCATCGGTCAGTATTAATCTGTTAATTGCTTCTTTTATATTGGAATATTGTTCATCAATTTGTTTCTGGGAAACATTAATATCTTCAAGAACAGTCTGTGCAGCTTTTACAGCATCTGCTATTATACTTGGGTTTATATAACGTGAGTATTTAATTTTCTCAGTCCCTTTAATTAAGCTTAGAAGATCATAGGGATTAAGTCCGCTTACTGCGTCCTCTGTCTTACCGATTAACACAATTTCACCAAATTTGCTTGTATCAATCCATGCACTGCCTGTTGAGTCAAACATATTAATAATGCCAACTCTATTCGTACCTTTGGCATCATTAATCTGTAATTCTATTCCAAATACCTTTTCGTTTGACGGCTTAGCTTTTAATGCAATTCTTGCTTCAATGATATATCCATTTTCTGTTTTACTCGTGCAGGTATAGAAGCGTTCTGCATTACCGATATCCACTGACTGAATATTTTCATAATTAACACGGAAATGTAAATCATCGACCCCATAATCCTGCGACTTATCATTATTCTCATCTAAAAATATTTCTAGAGAATCCTGATTTGGGGGATTGTCTGATTGTACAGATAATTCATGATCTTTTACCTCTGCAAGAATATAAAGTGCATTATCATCCCATAATGCTTTAAAGGTAGCTGATATATCTGTAATACCGGATATGTAATGGGGAATAACCACCTGTGCTTTGCTCCATACTTCATCCACCTGACCATCAATTACAGGCGAACCGTAATAAGCAACCATTCTACCTATAGCATCAAAACCTTTCGTATCTACTGCAACTTTACCAGGTTCCAATGTAGATACATGTCTCATATTTACTTTATTAGTAGTCATATTTGCCTCTTTATCTTTCTTTGTTATTATAAATTGCTGCGATACCGACTGCGACTGTTTAAGAATTTAATTGCGGATTATGCTTATTAGCGATACTTATTAATTGTTTCATCACTCCATACATGAGCTTCAATATATCGTTCGGGACCGTATTTTCCATCATCATTCCAATCATGTGGCAATCCATACTTATCAATAATTTTTAGTATTTCATCATAAGTATAAAGCTTTTTCCGATATTCCTTTCCATCATTAATTGTCGGACTAAAAGTCGGCATTGAATCACCGTAAGTAAATGAAATAGTTTTCATTTCAAATTCCTCAACAGGTATTTTTATAAAAGTGCTGTTTTCAAACCACGTGCTTAACCAAGGGCTATGCTCAATCACCATATAATGCGGTGATGTCCTATTTATAATGCCCCCTTTTTGGGTAAATTCTGACCGGATTATATTCTCACAATTACGCCGATACTCCACATATTTATCATGTCTTTGTGCACTTTGGGAATTAGGTTTTGTTACTTTTATCGTATCAAGAATAGATTTTGCTTCATCAATCGGCAAGTCTGACAAGTTGACAAATGGTCCGATTGTTTTATCAAAATAATGATATAAATAAATTTCAAACACCTCCAACAATACTAATTTTCTACTTCGCTTTCATAAACAACTGCGAATTAGCAAACAATAACTAGTGCATTGCCAATATACTATCAAAGCAGTATCATTAATTTGATGATATATGCTATTCCGTATGATGCTGATTTCCTATAACAATGCAAAATGGGCACTCTCGATAATTGATTTCATTTGACATAAGCAAAAAGGGTGTCCGGCGGGGTCAAACATAACTCTCCAATTATTAGAAAATTGGTCATCTGCGATTGCTGCTCCACAATGGATTGCATATTGAACTGCTTTTTCTAAATCATTAACGGCGAAGTCTATATGTGCCATTTGCTGTTGAGCTTCAGGTTCTTCCGGCCACACAGGTGGTTTATACTCAGGATTTCGTTGAAACAATATAGAAGGATATGTTCCCTGATTGGTTCCTGGAGCGTATACACATGCCCATTCTTCATCGATAAACATTATTTCCCACCCAAGCAACGCCGCATAAAATTTTGCTAATTCATGCGGGTCTTTGCAATCCACCGTAAATGAGTACATTTTGATTTTCAATCCATCATCCATAACCTAATACCTCCTAATATAAATAATCTGATCACCATATTTAAACGAAACCGTATTCATAAACCCTTCCTATTAACTGCACAAGGAACACATACCTTTTCGTGAGATAAGCCTCTAATATGCGTGGAATGTCCACGTTTATGTGCTTTGCGTGGCATAGCAAAGGTCTTACTCTTGCTATGATTCCCCTTATATGAGATGGCAAAAAAGTTTCATCTGCCTCAATAATACCATCAAATTTTACATCATGCGCCGTATTTTGAAGTGCATCTAAAAGTTATCCTATTTTCTATTTATCATTCATATTAATCCACTATCTCAAAAGTAAATACAACGGGGTTTACAATATTTTCGCTAAGGGGAGACACATCAACTGATTTAATCTTCAGTTTTATTCCCAATGCTTTTTGGTATTCATACAACCGCCCTCCTGCGCATCTTTCAAAATATGTTTCAATTGATGCAGGATATTGAAACCTTCCTTTTGGCGCATGCTTATAGTATCCATGGTTACAGGCAAAAGTGACTGTGATTGTATTATCTTCATTCAAAACTGCTGTTCGGCCATAGGTATTTGTAAATAGTTCCAGCCTTTTAGCAAGGGGTTTGTCAGCGTGTTCAAGTGCGAAGGCTTTGCGTTCTTTATCGTAACCAGTACCACTACAACTTCCGTTTTGCTCGAATAGCCGCAATCGTTGTTCCGTGGTGAGCTGTTCTTCCATCGCTTTTATAAATTTTTCATCGCATTCGTCTCTTTCATATGTTTGAACAATGTCCTCAAACAAAGACAATAAATCATCAGGAATTTCGTTTTTACGCATTCGCATAATTTTCAGCATAGTTTTCATTTGAATAGTTCCTCCTCTTTCATATTCGTCATTTAATTTAACCAGTTTGTATATCCATAATGTTAGATTGTTTATGAAATATAAACTTATAAAACAAGCTACCATCTAATATCAATTACTCAACTGCTTTCTTCTTAGTAAACATGACACCTCTTTATCAAGCCATACTTCAATATCATGGCTTATATCAATTATTGAATCATCTAAAGGAAAGCTAAACCCGTGACAACCTTTTTGGCAGGGTTCCCCGAATAATTTCTTGTTACATCCATATCCCCGGGAGATTATTTGCTGTAAAGGCAATGGAAACGTTTCAATAACATCCGAATATATGTGAGTGTTTTGTGCCTTTATGAGGATACGGTAACCGGATTCATGCGCTGCCGAAAACGTCCATATTTCTTTATTTTTAAGTGAATAGATAAACCGAATACCGAGATAGAATACATCTACTATACAAGTCAATCCCGCTTCCAGATAACGCTTATGTAGTTTTAGAGCGAAATCTTGTACCACGGCAGGTAATGGAGCAACAAAATCTTTTAAGATAGAGATGACTTCTGTGTCTTCATCTTTCACAACCCTATAATCACATCGCAAGAAAATATCATGATTACCCTTGGCGTGCAAATTTTTTTGGGCAATCGCCATAACCTTCAAACCTGTCAGCATAACAGGATTATCTGGATATGAAATTTTAAATGATGCAGCATTTGATATATCTAATGTTCGCGCCTCTAAGTCGATACCATCAAAATAAATACCGCAACAAGTCAGAAATTTCAAGGCTTCAATTAATTTTGGAACAGAGATTTTCGCTTTCATTTGCCCGCCGTCCACACCTATAATGGAGGTGAGTAATTTCAGGTCGTCAAGCAATATTGACCCACCGTTTTCCACAAGTTCTCCATGATAACCTATATTGAACAATATACTTTTAACGTTGTTCAGGAATGGATAGCTCACTGGTAAACTTGGATGAGAAACATTATTCTGCGGTTTTTTGACAGGTTTGTCATAAAAACTACCGTCAGCAATTAAACGGTCACAGATCAAATAGAGAAGATCCCTGAAAGCAAGAATGCCGTTTCTTATATGTTCTTCTCCCGAAACGTGTTCAAACATAGCTTTGAGAGTATATGTTTCTGGTATATTTTGCGGAATTATGTTTTTTATGTATTTCGCCATATCACTAATAGTATTTTGCATTAAATCACTCCTTATTTTTAATGATATATCTTTAACTCTATACTTACTTTTTATATGCTATTGCATCTATCTGAATATGAAGCCCACCAGGTCCACCAATAAATATTAGCCACCACTCTATTTCATAAATTTATAGAAATCATCTCTATAACGATAACATAACCTTGTACATTAAATCTGTATTGTCGTGATAATAATTAAAAGATATTTCAATATCATAATCATGTAACATAATTCACTTAATATTGATAAAGTTAATTAGAAATAATTTACACATTTTTTACATTAATGTTATAATAAGCATATAACATATATTAACTAATGTTTAGATTTGTGTAATGACGAAGTTTATACATATTTTAGTTCATGAAATTATATGAAAGGAGGAGTTTTTATGTTGGGAATATTATGGTTTTTAATATGTTTGGTATGTTGTATATGGGCAGCATCAGATGCGTCTAACAGAGGAAAGTCTGGGTGTTTAGTATTTTTACTAGTTTTATTACTTGGACCTGTTGGATTAATTATATGGTTATTAATTAGACCAAATAATTAATTGCAGCAATCACCCTATAATCCTTTTCATTCTCAAAAAGGTCGAAGGGAGTGCTCAATCTTGCACAAGTAAAAAAAACAGAATCTGTGTTAATCGGATAATCACCAATACAATGATACTTCCTTGACAATCGGGTGTTCTTCACTTTCTCCCAACACCGACAAAATCGCCGCTATGATTGCTTTGTTCCCGCCGCCGTGAAGTCCATTTCCAAACCAACCGTCCCCGTTCTGCATTGCGAATATTTTTTGAACGCTGTCGTGATTGAGGATTTCGTTCTGCATTGCTTGCATTGAGGGGTCGGTGGTTGGGGTTTACAGAAAATCACGATGGATATTGTATTTAATGAAGATACAAGCGTTTTCCAATAAGAAATCGACAGTTTTGTTGAACATAATTGCTCCTTTCATAATTCGGATAATATGAATAATCTTCATTCACAATTTGATACGAATTCGAATTAAATTCAGCCTAAGAATTGAAATTCATCTTACTACGGTCAAGCAATAAAAATCCAATTCACTATTATAGATCTCTTTTAACTTATCAACAGTCAGATTGTTTGCTTTGCACTTAATTTTCTTCATAGAAGGGATATCTCCATAACCTAACCATACGCTCCACAGCTCTAGTTCTGGTGATACTTTCATATGGTTTTGAACGTATTTGAGTATGACATCTACCGTAGCATCTGAGTAATTCCATTCCAACGCAGTGCAAAATTGTTTCGTAGTTCCAATATCATCGTAAAAATCGTTTTTATTAATTGAAAAAATGTTTGGGTATTCCATTTGAGCCTCATCCTCACAAAACAGAATGACATTCGGTTTATCCTTATCAAAATCTTCTCCAAACATATCT
>JAEWHU010000134.1 GCA_023387635.1 Bacillota bacterium | reverse complement strand
TGGCAAGGCGATGCTCTACCACTGAGCCACTCGCGCACATTGATTAAAAACACAATAGTTATAATATTATATATTTAGATAAATGTCAATAATTTTTTTAAAATTCTTTTTATTTTTTGATAATCACACAAAATAATATAAAATGTTTCAAGATTTTACAGTATTTATCATCAGACAAATGGATGTATCAACAATCATTTGTCTGATGACTGATATATGGTTTAAATTTATCATTTGAATTAGGACAATTCTTTTTTCTTAATAGAACGTGGTGATAATCCAAATTCAGATTTAAATGCTCGGTAA
Source organism: Bacillota bacterium (assembly GCA_023387635.1). Lineage (GTDB taxonomy): Bacteria > Bacillota > Clostridia > Lachnospirales > Lachnospiraceae > Anaerocolumna. The sequence goes on along the minus strand of JAEWHU010000134.1, from coordinate 2,313 downwards.
AATGATGTGTAATTTTCATAACCATATTTTTGATATATATAATTGATGGAATAACCACCTAAAAGGTCTTGTTTTGCTAGGTATAATTTTTTCTTGGTAATAAATTGATGAACAGAGAGCCCCATGGTTTCACTAAATAATTTTGATAAATAGGATTTACTTATGTATAGATAATTCGTTATATCTTGAATTTTAATATTTTCGTAAATATGTTCATTAATATAGTTTAGTGCATTAAGAACAATTGGATTACTTTCAATATCTTCATTGCTTCGCTCAAAATAAATGTTTTGTTGAAATAGTTTATATTTGGCAATACGTACTAATACTTCAACAACATATGCCGTAGATAATAAATCAGAACCATATTCTTGTGAAGTGGAATTTATTAATAACATTTGTAACAAATTATTTATAACAATTTGCATATCCCTTGTTAAATGGATATGTGAACTTGATATATAGCTTTTTTTAAATGATAAGGATAAGTCTGTTCTGTCTGAGGATAATTTTTTTATGTATTCTGGATCAAGCCATAGTACATATCTTTCATAAGGTTGGCCTGGCGCATTATTAATGGTAGCCTGATGATATTGGTCAGGTGCAATTAATAATATGTCACCAGCTTGCATCTGATAATCTCTTCCATCTAAATTAAAAGTTACACTCCCTGATAGCAAAAAGTAAAATTCATAATAAGAGTGGCTATTGGCTTCAATTTGACTTAGATTATAATCTCTATTGTAATGGATTTCAAAATTACGAAATCGCATAGGTGGTTTATGATAATAAGTTGTAGGAACTGATCTATTCTTCATATGTATTAGTCTCCTTTTATGTTAACTTCTTTAATTATATAATATTATATAAAACATTACAATTTATATAATAATGAATAATTGTTAAATTCAGCTAAAAATAATCAAGAAAGTGTAAAATAAATGTAAAATTATATGACAATATACCCAAATGAGATGGTTTAAGTTAATTATAACTTATAAAATAATGTATTTTTTAAATTGTAATTGTGATAAAGAGTGGACAAAATGTAATCTTTTGTGGATGTTATCATCTATTATTCAATTTTTTATTCTGATAAACTATAGTAAGTTACAGGAGGTGAGTGAGATACAAATCATAGAATCATTTATAAAAGGTAAAATCAATGAAGATTTGTGTGAGGATATTCTTTTTATATCAGAAGATTTCATTGCAATCATCGATGGTGTTACTTCCAAATCAGATTTTCTATACCAGAATCAAACAACTGGTAAGTTGGCATCAACTATGATACGCGATGTTTTATTAAATGCAAACAAAGAGGATACTTTGCACCAAATTATTAAAAAAGTGAATGCCGCATTTAAAGAGTTTTATGAGAAGGTTGCATTTCCTTACAGTAAGACAGAAAAAGGACTTCAAGCAGCCTGTGTAATTTATTCTGATTTTTATAATGAAATATGGATGGTGGGGGATTGTCAGGCAGCCGTTGATGGAATGGTATATATAAATCCTAAAGTAAGTGATACCATTCTTTCAGAAACAAGAAGTCTTGTTATGAATACACTATACAAGGAAGCAGGTGGAAATTCCTCTACCAAGGTAGATGATACAGCACGAAATATCATATTACCATGGATATTAAAATCAACCATATATGCTAATGATGCAAGTTCCCATTACGGATATTCTGTATTTAATGGTGAGAATATTCCAATGGAGTTGGTAAAAATAATTAAACTTGATCATAAGCATCATGAAATTGTTTTAACTAGTGATGGATATCCAAGTGTTAAACAAAGTCTGAAAGAGTCAGAAGATGAACTTGCTAAGGTATTAAAGGAAGATCCTGAATGTTATAAATACTATCGTTCAACAAAGGGAACTAAAGTAGGGCAGGTAAGCTTCGATGATAGGGCTTATGTCAGATTTACAATCAATTAATTTCTAAGGAGAAAAAGTAATGAGATTAAGAAATATAATAATAACAGGATTAGCCATAGCTGTACTTAGCCTTACAGGTTGTGGTAATACATCCAATAATGCAATAGATAAAGATTTGGCGAAAGTAGAAAATAAGAACGAAGATAATTCTTCTACTGCACTTTCACAAGAGCCAACAGGCGAGAAAATAGTATTAGTAACGAACAATGCAAGCGATGGTAGAGATACTTGGCTTAAGGAACGTGCAGAAAAAGCAGGATTTAATATAGAAATCGTAGCTCTTGGTGGGGGAGATGGTACTGCTAGAGTTATTTCAGAAATTAATAACCCTACAACCAATGTTATCTGGGGACCATCAGAGGAACAGTT
>JAEWHU010000080.1 GCA_023387635.1 Bacillota bacterium | reverse complement strand
TTGGGCTGAAATACAGCAATAACGCCAGTTTCTAATTTGGAATATAAAGAGCCACTTTTGGCGTTGTCAAATGGGAAGTCAATGGAAGAGGAAGTTTTAAACATAAGATAATCATCCTTTACCTAATTAGAACATGTGTTCTGTTTATAAAAGCAATTATACAGAACATACATTCGAAAGTCAAGGGAAAAAATTTGTGGTAATATATCTTCCTTAAATGAAAAAGTAAAATTTTATTTAAATCCTATCTCATTTTATATCTTAATTGGTATTGTTTTGGTGAGATATCTTTATAAAGTTTAAATTGTTGTATATAATAGCTGGACGTAGAAAAACCTACCTGTAATGCGATTTCTGTAATATTAAGATCTGTGGACGTAAGGAGACGTTCTGACTTTGTAATTCTAACATAATTTAAGTATTCCCTAAAATTTCTTTTCATTAATCTTGTAAATAATCTAGAAAAATAACTATAGCTTATATTGCAATACTTAGCCATATCTAAAGCAGTAATATCATGTTCATAATTTTCTTCAATATAATCCAATACAGGCTCAATTCTTTTTATCATATCCTTATTGATTTCTTTATCTATATTTAAATCTATATTTTCTTCGTTCCATCTACGAAGTATTAAGAGAAATAATTGATAGATATTAGCTTTGATTGCAAGCTCATAACCATATAGTTTCTCAGTATATTCCTTATTAATTTCATGAATGAGTCCTGGGATTATAGTATGTTCAATTTCACTTTTTATAAAAATTTTTTGATTGGTAGATTCATTTAGTATGAAAGGTAAAACATATTTCATTTCAAAAATGGATTGAGCAGTAGTATATAACAACTCTGGTTCGAATTTAACAACCACATATCTGTTACTACTTTCAGATAAGGAGAAAATGGTGTGAATTTCATTAGAGTTAATAAGTACCATATCTCCTTCTAAAAAACTATAATTCTGATTATTTAATAAAATCTGATATTTTCCTGATATGGCATAGATAATTTCTATATAGTTATGGATATGTGCTTGTACCATTGTCTGTGGACCAAAAGCCTCCTGAATATGGGTACTGAATTGAAGTGAAGCATCACCATGAGTATCTCTTGTCTCAATATAATATGTATTCTCCATAGAACCTCCTAGGACAAATTATTAATACTTTTATGCTAATTTATTGTATCACGAAATGGTAATATATGCTATATTTTAACAAAGGATGGTTATAATCTTCCTTTTCAAAATATAAAAGTAAAGGGGCTTTATATGATGGATAAGAAAATTAAAGTGGGAGTTATTGGTTGTGGAGGTATTGCGAATGGGAAACATATGCCTTCTCTAAGTAAACTAAATGATGTAGAAATGGTAGCGTTTTGTGATATTGTTGAAGAAAGAGCAGAATTAGCGAAAGAGAGATACGGTACACCTGATGCAAAGGTATATACAGATTATCAGGAGTTATTAAAGGATGAAGATATTGATGTAGTCCATGTTTGCACGCCGAACCGTTCTCATGCACCCATTTCTATTGATTCATTACATGCCGGTAAGCACGTTATGTGTGAGAAGCCAATGGCAAAAACTGCCAATAATGCTAGAAAAATGGTTGAAGCAGCAAAAGAATCCGGTAAGAAGCTTACCATTGGTTATCAGCATAGACATAAACCAGAAGCAATCTATTTGAAAGAAGTTATTGAACGTGGTGACTTAGGTGATATATATTTTGCAAAAGCATATGCAATAAGAAGAAGAGGAACTCCAAACTGGGGTGTTTTCCTTAATGAATTTGAGCAAGGTGGAGGCCCATTAATTGATATCGGAACTCACTCTCTTGATGTAACTCTTTACTTAATGAATAATTATGAGCCAAAGATGGTAGTAGGAACAAAATATAAGAAGGTAAACAATGCTGACTGTGGTAATCCTTGGGGTGGTTGGGATGAAGAACAACATACAATGGAGGATTCAGCTTTTGGATTTATCGTTATGAAGAATGGTGCTACGATTATACTTGAATCAAGTTGGGCACTTAATACCCTTGAACCTATACAAGAAGGAAGTACTGTACTTTGTGGTAGTGATGCAGGAGCACAAATTAAGAATGGTGTAACCATTAATAAGGGTGAATTTAATCGCCTAATTGAGATTAAACCTGATATGTCAAGCGGCGGAGTAGCCTTTTATGAAGGAATATCTAATAATCCTGCAGAAGTTGAAGCAAGACGTTGGATTGATGCTGTTAAAAATAATACAGATCCTATTGTATTGCCAGAACAAGCTTGTGTTGTATCCGAAATTCTTGAAGCAATCTATAAATCAGCAGAAACAGGACAACCAGTATATTTTGAATAAATGGGGATAAAAGTGAAATATTTTTCAAATATTTCACTCAGCAAGTTTGTGACTGCTCTGCACCCACAAACTTGAAATGCGCAAAAAGCGGCGCAGAAATGGAGTAAAGTATGAATATAGCAATTATTAGTTATTGGCATGTTCATGCCGAGGGTTATACGAAAGAGATACTTGAAAAAAGTGATAGTAAAGTGACAGCAATATGGGATGAAGATATTAAGAGAGGCATGCAGTATGCAGAGAAATATGGTGCGACATATTATGAAGACTATGATGAACTTTTAAGTGATAAGTCTATTGAAGGTGTTGTAATAACTGCTGCCACAGTAGACCATACGAAATTGATTCTTAAAGCAATTGATGCGGGAAAAAAAATCTTTAGTGAGAAGGTTCTTGCATTAACAACAGCTGAATGTTTTGAGATTAAGGAAGCATTAGAGAAAAAGAAAGCCGAACTTACTTTATCCTTAGTTAAGAAATGTAATCCTGAATTCTTATTCGCTAAACAGATGATAAGTAGTGGAGCCCTTGGACGTATTACCTATGCAAGAATGCGTAATGTACATAATGGTAGTATAGCGGGTTGGTTGCCACCTCATTTTTATAATAAAGAGCAATGTGGTGGTGGTGCAATGATTGATCTGGGTGCGCATCCTATGTATTTATTAAATTGGCTTTTAGGTGAGCCAAAAACAATTCAATCTGTTTTCACAAATATAACAGGACATGAAGTAGAAGACAACGCTGTATCAGTGATAGAATTTGAACAGGGTGCAATTGGTGTATCAGAAACTGGTTTTGTATCTAATTATAACCCTGCTACACTAGAAATAAGTGGGACAAAAGGTGCACTCTTTATTCGAGATGGTGTTAAGTATGCATTGGATGAAACAGGTGGTGACTGGATTACTATGGATGAACTTCCAAAAGAACTTCCATCCCCTTTAATACAATGGGTAAATGGTTGCATTGCTTCAAAGGATGTTACCTTTGGTATTGAAGATGCTGTTGTACTAACTAGAATGATGGAAGCAGCTTACAAATCCTATCAAAGTGGTAAGAGAGAACAAGTTTAATTATATCGTGGTTGTATCTAAATGATTATACTGTAATAATATAATGAGTTGTTAGGTAACTTAAAACGAAAAAGTGGATTCTTTAAGATCCACTTTTTTGATATCATCTATTAAGTTTATAATATAAGTAAGAACTGGCTTCCTATATATTAACAGTGGTTAAATAAATCCAATCAGTCTTACTATGCTAGTTGTAATAAAACACACTATAATACCAACCAAAGTTGGGAGAATTGCGCCAACAAGCATCCATTTTGTACTGTTTGTTTCTTTGCGAATGGTTAAAAGTGTGGTTGCACAAGGCCAGTGTAAGAGAGAAAAGAGCATTACATTAAGTGCAGTAAGGTAAGTCCACCCCCTGCCTAGTAAGATATTTCGTAATGATTCAATACTTTCAAACTCTACCATTGTGCCCGTTGATAAGTAAGCCATAAGTAGAATTGGTAGTACAATTTCATTTGCAGGTAAACCAAATATAAAAGCCATTAGGATAAAACCATCTAGACCAATTAATTTACCAAATGGGTTAAGAAAATTAGCTATATGGCTAATAATACTTAGGTCTTTGATGTAGATATTAGCCAGTGCCCAAGTAATAGCACCTGCAGGAGCTGCAATGAGAACTGCCCTAGCTAAAACAAATATAGTTCTGTCAACAATGGAAGTATATAACACTCTACCAAACTGAGGAATTCTATAGGGAGGGAGCTCAAGGGTAAATGTAGATGGTATGCCTTTTAACATGGTTTTTGATAAAAGGTAAGATATTAATAAGGTAATTATGACACCAAGAATTACGATGCCAGTTACTGCAAGAGCAGGTAAAAAAATAAAATTTGATTTGTTACTCGTGAATAAAAAAACCGTAGCAATAGCGATTAGCATTGGGAATCTGCCGTTACAGGGAACAAAATTATTGGTTAATATGGCGATAAGTCTTTCTCTTTTGGAATCTATGATTCTACAAGCTATAATACCAGCAGCATTGCACCCCAGTCCCATACACATGGTAAGACACTGTTTTCCATGAGCGCAGGCCTTTTTAAACAAATGATCTAGATTAAAGGCTATTCTTGGCAAATATCCTAAGTCCTCTAATATAGTAAATAGGGGAAAGAATATTGCCATTGGTGGAAGCATAACAGAAACGACCCAAGCAAGTGTACGATATAAACCATGAATTAGTATTCCGTGTAACCAGTCCGGTGCATGAAGTGTAATAAAAAGCGCTGATAATTTATCTCCAAACCCAAATAACAATTTACTTAGTAGTGCAGAAGGTAGATTCGCGCCACTAATGGTAATCCATAAAATGATAGAAAGGGTAAGAAGCATGAGAGGAATACCAAATAATCTAGAAGTTACATAACTATCGATTTTACGATCTCTATGTAACTTTTTTTCATCAAAAGATACACAAGTAGCAATAACATCCTCTACTTTTTTATAAATATCTTCTATAATATCATCTCGAACATTCCTTATATTATAAATAGAATGAAATTCATCAGAAATAGTAGTTACTTTATCTAGTACAGAAGAAGGAATAGGGATACTAAGTTCTTTTTTTAGTTTTTCGTCTCCATCTATAAGGCGAAGAGCTACCCATCTTGCATTGATTTTTGTTATGTATGGGTGAATAAGTTGTTCTATATTAGTAACAGTAGTTTCTATGTATCCTTTGTAAGTGATAATTTTACCAAAAGTATCTATAGGAAGTGGAATGGAATTTTTAAATTTAGAAACTTCTTCTTTTAATTCAGTGATACCCTTATTACTTCTAGCAGCACATAGTACCACTGGTATTTTAAGTTCTTTTTCCAAGCCTAGTTTATCAATATTAATGTTCATCTTCCTGGCTTCATCAATCAAATTAATACAAAGAATTACTTTACTCGTTAATTCAAGGATTTGATAAAGAAGACTAAGATTCCGCTCAAGACAAGTGGCATCTACTACAACAATAATACAGTCAGAGTTACCAAAACAGATAAAATCCCTAGCAACTTCCTCTTCCATAGATGTAGCGAATAAAGAATATGTACCGGGGAGATCAACTAGGATGTAATCTTCATTATGATAGGTATATTCACCCCTTGCATTTACTACAGTTTTCCCAGGCCAATTGCCAGTATGTTGATGAAGTCCTGTTAAGGAATTAAAGACTGTGCTTTTCCCTGTATTAGGGTTGCCAGCAAGGGCTAATAGGATTTGATTTTCATTTTTATCAATCTGATATAAATCTTTCATAGAACAATTTTTCGTTGAATGATAGGTTAAACCCATAAAACCTCCTAATTGATTTTGTTTCATTATACTATATGAATTATATTAACTTATAATTCTGAAATGTGAATTAGGGCGGCTTCTTCTTTTCTAAGTGCAATCATAGTACCTCGAATATTATATATGGTAGGGTCCCCTGATGGACCTTTTTGAATTACTTCTATTTTAGTACCTTTAGTAAAACCAAGTGCCAACATTCGTTCTCTTAGGGCCCCGGTAGACAGCAGTTCTTCTACTTTTATAAATTTACCAACGGATACTTTATCTAGTTTTAACATAAACAACCACCATTTTTTCAACTTATATTATTCTATGCAATTTTTTATTTTTGGCTATCATTTTTTATGAATAATAGAAGTGATTTTATTTATAAATTTATACAGTATTTCAGAATTAAAGTTAAAAAAAAGAGAAAACTCGCTCCAATGTCACTAACAAAATGACAGTAGAGTGAGTTCCCCTTTTTTGCTTATAAAGTAAATTTCAATATTCCCACTTCGCCCATTGGCAGATGCTTAACAGTTGATCCATTATGGAAAACGTAGCAACCACCTTTTGCATGATTTATTTTATCAGAATAACTATTAATCATAAGGACTGGAATTTTAAAATTTGCAACTCTTTCTTCATATTCAGACAAAAGTTTAGAATTCCAATCTTCTACTGCAAAATCTACATATAATGGCCATAAGAGACAATCAGCAGGTTGTTTTATGGCATCTTGTAGAAAAGTGTCATGCCAAAGATCACCACATATTGCAGTTGTAAACATTTTTTCTTTGTATGAAAAGGTATGGAATCCTTCTCCTTCTTTATAATACTCATTAGGTGCAATTGGTTCTTTCCATCCAATGGATACTCTTTTAAAATTATCTATAATATTGCCAGTATCATCAATAACTAAATTGCTACTATAGATAATATTATTATCTTTTTCAATATAGCCAAAAGAGATACCAATATGATATTTTTTGGCTAAGGACTGAAGGTAGATAATTTTTTCGTCATTTTGTTTTAGGGCTCTTTTTAAATCTTCGTTATAATCCCAAGTTAAACCATCAAAACCATGTACAAATGATTCACCAAAGCAAAGTAAATCAATACCTTCTTTACTACCTTCTATTATGTAATGTTCCATTTGTTCTAGATTATGTGACATATCATAATCTTTAATTTTAGCTGAAGTTAATCCAATAATCATATATAGCCCCCATCTGTGTGCTCTGCACGCGTATAAATAATGTAATAATCATAAGAATGATAATATGTGGAAATATAGCATGAATACGAAAATCAGTCAATATTGAAAATAAAATTAGAATTTGAATTCAAGGAAATTGAAAATTAAAAAAGGAAATACAGAGATTAGGTAGAATATTATAAGTATAGGTAATAATTGTCCTTAAGAAGGAGTGTGATTGTATGAATGATACCAAAAGAGACAATAAGCAAAACCAAACAATCAACATACGACAAAAGCAAGAAGAAAGAGAACATGTATTTTTAAGCCCTTATGCAGCATTTAGTGATAGCTCAAAGGGTAGAGATCATTATGAAGAACCTTGTGACATTAGGCCTATATATCAAAGAGATAAAGACAGAATCTTGCATTCTAAGTCTTTTCGAAGATTAAAACATAAAACTCAAGTATTTTTAGCACCAGAAGGAGATCATTATAGAACTAGATTAACACATACCCTTGAAGTATCCCAAAATGCTAGAACCATAGCAAAAGCACTTCGTTTAAATGAAGATTTAGTAGAAGCTATAGCATTAGGTCATGACCTTGGTCATACACCATTTGGTCATGCAGGAGAGAGGGTATTAAATAATATATGTAGTGAAGGATTTGAACATCATATGCAAAGTATTCGAGTGGTTGAAATTCTTGAAAATCATGGAAAAGGATTAAATCTAACCGTAGAAGTGCGTGATGGAATTAGAAATCATCAAACAGCAGGTAATCCTAGTACACTTGAAGGTAAAGTTGTTCGAATATCAGATAAAATTGCTTATCTTAACCATGACATAGATGATGCAATTCGTGGACATATTATAAAGGAAGATGATTTACCTAGAGAATATACAGATATACTTGGACATAGCGCAACCCAAAGACTTAATACTTTGATACACGATATAGTTACCAGTAGTGAAGGTAAAAATGATATTATTATGTCGCCTGAAATAGAAAATGCATTATTTAAATTAAGAAAATATATGTTCTCTCATGTATATACCAACCCTGTGGCCAAAGGCGAAGAGCAAAAAGCACAAGATATGTTAGCACATTTATTCTATTATTATGAAAAAAATTTAGAACTATTACCAGAAGAATATTTAAAACGTATGGAGGAGAAAAAAGAAACTCCGAGCAGAACTGTATGTGACTATATCGCTGGAATGACCGATAGATTCGCAATAGCAAAATTTGAAGAACTAACAATACCAAAATCATGGAGTATATACTAATTATACTAAATCGAAACCCTAATAACCTCTTGCAATCTATGGTATAATATACACGATAAGCAGATTAGTCCATCGGCTCTATAGTGTGTTACATGCTTGCATGTAAAAACACTATGGAGTTGATGGATGAGTGCAACGTGACGAATAATCGGAGCTTATGAAATAAGCTTTGATTATGAGTCCTAATCTGCGTAGCTGAAGGGAAGTCGGCTCTATAGTGTGTTATGCATGCTTGCATGTAATAACACAATGTGAAACTTATGGATGAGTGCAACGTGAGAAATGAGTCCTAATCTGCGACTCATAAATGAGTTACTCATGAATGAGTTACTCATAAGTCTGCTAATCAAATAATATATTACCGTTATTAAAAGTCTAGAATACATCAGATATATTTATAAGTTTTATATTTACAAAGAATTTCTTTAATAAAATTTATAAAACAATAATTATCTAATTATAATCCATAAAATCATATATGTAGGATACACATATTTCCCATATAATATGTTTTCGTATATAAATGATTTGCTAGGTGTATATAGATGGAAAGGAGTTCCATGTTTTATCCGGAAGAAATAGTTGAAGAGATAAGAGTCAGAAATGATATCGTAGATGTAGTTGGTTCTTATGTAAAACTACAGAAAAAAGGTAGCAATCATATGGGGCTCTGCCCATTTCATAATGAAAAGTCACCATCCTTTAGCGTAAATGGACCAAAGCAAATGTACCACTGCTTTGGATGTGGTGTAGGTGGTAATGTATTTACCTTTATTATGGAATATGAAAATTATACCTTTGTTGAAACATTAAAATTACTTGCTAGTAGAGTTGGAATAAATCTACCAGAGGCAGAATACAGCGAAGAAGCTAAAAAAAGTGCAAGTCTAAAACAAAAGCTACTTGACATTAATAAAGAAGCTGCAAAATTTTATTTTTATCAATTAAAGTCGGAAAGAGGACAAGTTGCCAATGATTATTTAATAAAAAGGGGTCTAACAGATTCTATTATAAAGCAGTTTGGACTGGGGTACTCTGGTAAAACAGGTACAGAATTATATAATTACTTAAAACATTTAGGTTATGAAGATGAAATCCTTCGTGAATCAGGATTAATAAGTTTTGATGAGAAAAGAAAAAGTTATGATAAGTTTTGGAATAGAGTTATGTTTCCAATTATGGATGTGAATAATAAAGTTATTGGTTTTGGTGGAAGAGTAATGGGAGATGGGAACCCAAAATATCTAAATTCACCAGAGACTAAATTGTTTGATAAAAGTAGAAATCTATATGGACTTAATTTAGCAAGAATATCAAGAAAGCCCAATATCATTATATGTGAAGGCTATTTAGATGTAATTGCACTTCATCAAGCTGGATTTAATAATGCAGTTGCTTCCCTTGGAACAGCATTTACAGGGCTTCAAGCAAACCTACTAAAAAGGTATACCAATGAAGTATTATTATCTTATGATAGTGATGAAGCAGGAATAAAAGCTGCTCTTCGTGCAATTCCTATTCTAAAAGAAGCAGGACTTACAGCGAAGATAATTAATATGAAACCATACAAAGATCCAGATGAATTTATAAAAGCATTAGGAACAGATGAATTTAGTAAACGTATGGATAACGCTATGAATTCTTTCCATTTTGAAATTGAAATATTAGAAAGTGAATATGACCTGGCAGATCCAGAAGAAAAAACTAAGTTTTTTAATGAAATTGCCAAGAAATTACTAGTATTTACAGAAGAAATTGAGAGAAATATTTATATAGAATCAATAGCTAAGAAGTATAATATAAGTTTTGATAATTTGAGAAAACTAGTGAATAAATTTGGTGGTCAACTTAGTGTTATTAATACTACTACCAGAGATAGAATTAATTATGATAAAAAGAGCAATCCAGTAGATGGAATGAAGCAATCTCAAAAAATACTTTTAACATGGTTGATTGAGGATACAAATGTATTTGAAACCATTAAAGATATTATATTACCAGATGACTTTACGGAAGATTTATACAAGCAAGTAGCCTCTATGTTATTTGAACAATATAAGAATGAAGGAAGTGTTACACCTGCAAAAATAATAAACAATTTTGAAAGTAAAGAAGAACAAAAAGAAGTCGCCTCTCTTTTTAGTGCTGGAATTAGAGGAGATATGAGTCCGATTGAAAAGAAAAAGGCGCTCACGGAAACCATTATACGAATAAAGAAGAATAGTTTAGAGATAAAAAGTATGAATGCAATTGAGCGTAATGATCCAGTTGAACTGCAAAAAATCATTGCAGAGCAGGTCAAATTGCAAAAACTGCATATTTCTTATAAGGATGGTTAAAATATTAAGATATTAAAATATTAAAATATTAAGATATTAAAATATTAAAATATCAAGATGTTAAAATATTAGATAATAATATAGTTAACATGTATAAAATATTAAATATATTAGATATCGAAATACTAAAATAATAATACAGTACAGGAATTAGTCGTTTTTTCATATAGAAAATTTTTAAATGTTTTATGAGGAGGAAGGATAAGTAATGGATGAAAATATGTTAAAGTTTGCAGAGAAGTTAAAAGAATTGCTAGTATTTGCAAAGAAAAAGAAGAATGTCCTAGAGTTTCAAGAGATAAATGATTTTTTCGTTGATTTTGAAATGGATCCTGTCATGATAGAAAAAATATATGAATATCTTGAAATTAACAATGTTGATGTTTTAAGAGTAACCGATGATGAAGAAGATATTGTATTAGAGCCTGAAGATGAAATAGAAGAAATTGATTTTTCTATTCCAGAAGGCATTAGTATTGAAGATCCTGTAAGAATGTATCTAAAAGAGATTGGTAAAGTACCACTTCTTAGTGCTGATGATGAAATAGAGTTAGCAAGAAGAATGAAGGATGGAGATGCAGATGCAAAAAAACGTTTAGCAGAAGCAAATCTAAGATTGGTTGTTAGTATAGCAAAACGCTATGTAGGTAGAGGTATGATGTTTTTAGATTTAATTCAAGAAGGTAATCTTGGATTAATTAAAGCAGTGGAAAAATTTGATTATACCAAAGGCTTTAAGTTTAGTACCTATGCTACATGGTGGATAAGACAAGCTATTACAAGAGCAATTGCAGATCAAGCAAGAACTATTCGTATTCCAGTTCATATGGTGGAGACGATAAACAAATTAATTAGAGTACAAAGACAATTATTACAAGAACTAGGTAGAGAACCCTCTCCTGAAGAAGTTGCAAAAGAGATGAATGTTCCAGTAGAAAGGGTAAGAGAGATTCAAAAAATTTCTCAAGAACCAGTTTCTCTTGAAACGCCGATTGGAGAAGAGGAAGATAGTCATCTTGGTGATTTTATTCAAGATGAGAATGTTCCAGTTCCAGCAGAGGCAGCAGCTTTCACTTTATTAAAAGAGCAATTAATAGATGTACTTGGTACTTTAACAGATAGAGAACAAAAAGTTTTAAGACTTCGATTTGGCTTAGATGATGGACGAGCTCGTACCCTTGAAGAAGTAGGTAAAGAATTCAATGTTACAAGAGAGCGTATCAGACAAATTGAAGCAAAGGCACTTCGCAAGCTAAGACATCCTAGTCGTAGTAGAAAATTAAAAGACTATTTAGAGTAAGGAATGAAAAATATGCAATTATCAAGGCGATTAAAGGCAGTAGCGGATTCTGTTACCAAGGGAAATAGGGTTGCAGACGTGGGTTGCGACCATGCCTACATATCGATATATCTTATAGAGAATGACATAGCACCATATGTAATTGCAATGGATGTTAATAAAGGCCCATTATCGAGGGCAAAAGAGAATATTAAAAGGAAGAATTACGAAGATAGAATAGAAACTAGATTATCTAATGGATTAGAAAAAATGGTTCCAAATGAGGCAGATACTATACTACTAGCTGGTATGGGTGGAGTCCTAATGATAAAAATATTAGAGGAAGGGAATGAAGTAGTTAATAGTGCTAAGGAATTAGTACTTCAACCTCAATCAGAGATTCCTCTTGTAAGGAAATATATTCATTCCATTGGATATCAAATAAAAGAAGAACAAATATTAATGGATGAGGGTAAATACTATATTGTAATTAAGGCAATGAAAAGTGATAAAATTGAGACTTATGATAAAGAAGTATTTTATCAATATGGTAAACTTTTGTTAGAGGAAGGCAGTCCTCTTCTTTTAGAATATCTTCACAATGAAAAAAGAATGAGAAGTGAAGTGATAAAAACTTTAAAGGAAAATGCCAGTCCTAAATCCTTAGAAAGATTGAAAGAAATCTTGTTAGAAGTTACGTATATTGAGGAAGCTATATCATATTGTAGTTAATATGCAAATTATATATTAGGCAATTGGGAATCATTAAAACATTATAATGATATGTTTCCTAATTGCCTAAATCTTAATAAAGGAGGAGGTATTAATGGTAGAGACAGTAAAGGTACAAATAAATGGTGAAACAAAAACTTATCCCAAAGGTATATCACTGCTTGAACTTAGTAAGGAATATCAATGTAATTATAAGGATGATATTATACTTGCATTTATAAATAATCGTTTAAGGGAATTACACAAAGAAGTGCATAAAGGCTGTATGGTACGTTTTGTTACAGTTTCTGATGATGCAGGCTTTAAAACTTATGTAAGAGGTATTACCTTAGTCATGATAAAAGCCATATATAGTGTAGTGGGAAAAGAGAATATAAAGAAAGTAGCAGTTGAATATTCTATAAGCAATGGACTTTATTGTATGGTTACTATGGATAAGGAATTAACAGAAGAATTAGTCCTTTTAGTAAAAGATAAGATGAATGCTTTAATCCTTAAAGATTATCCAATAAAGAAAAGAAATATAGGTACCGACGATGCCATTGAATTATTCCATCAATACGGCATGTATGATAAAGAAAGATTATTCCGTTATCGTAGGGTTTCTAAAGCAAATATATATAATCTAGAAGGGTTTGAAGACTATTATTATGGTTATATGCCACCAAGTACAGGGTATTTAAAGTATTTTGACATATTTAAATATGATGAAGGAATTATGTTAATCCTTCCACCTAAAAAAAGTCCAAATAGGTTAGAACCATTTAAACCTCAAGATAAATTATTTGCAACCCTAAAAGAAGCTTATAAATGGTCAAAAACCATGGAGATAGATACCGTTGCAGCATTAAATGATGTAATTGTTAATGGTAAAATTAATGATTTGATTCTTATACAAGAGGCACTGCAAGAAAAGAAAATTGGGGAAATTGCAGAAATGATTAAAGAAGCAGGGGATAAGAAGTTTATTATGATTGCTGGACCTTCTTCTTCTGGTAAAACAACATTTTCGCATAGGTTATCCATCCAACTAAGGACACATGGATTAATACCTCATCCAATTGCTGTAGATGATTATTTTGTGGAGAGAGATAATACGCCTCTTGATGAAGATGGTAATCCAAATTATGAGTCTCTACACGCTATAGATATTGAAAGTTTTAATAAAGATATGTTAGATCTATTGGCTGGAAAAACAGTGGATATGCCAAGTTTTAATTTTAAAAGTGGTCATAGAGAATATAAAGGTAATTATAAAACCTTAGGTCCAAATGATATATTAGTAATTGAGGGGATTCATGGATTAAACGATGAGTTATCTCATAGCTTGCCTCGTGAGAGTAAATTTAAAATATACATTAGTTCCTTGACAGCCCTAAATATTGATGAGCATAATAGAATTCCAACCACAGATGCTAGACTACTTAGAAGATTAGTAAGAGATGCTAGAACAAGGGGAGCATCCGGTAGGAAAACAATTAGTATGTGGCCTTCTGTAAGACGTGGAGAAGAAGAAAATATATTTCCTTTTCAAGAAGATGCTGATGTTATGTTTAATTCTGCTTTAATATATGAACTTGCCATATTAAAGCAGTATGCAGAACCTATTCTATTTGGAATTGATAGAGATTGTGAAGAATATATAGAAGCAAAACGATTACTTAAGTTTCTAGATTATTTCCTTAGCGTGAATAGTGATGTAGTACCAAAGAATTCAATTCTAAAGGAATTTATAGGTGGAAGTTGCTTTAAAGTATAAGTATGTTTTAGAGTCCACATATACGGAGTATAAAATATTATCATTTACAATTCTTTTTTTTCATGTTAGAATGTTAATCGTTGAGTAACACAGATGATCGCGCCTATAAGTACCGAAAGGTCATAGGTGAGGAAAGTCCGAGCTTCATAGGGCAGGGTGCCGGATAACGTCCGGTGGAGGCGACTCTAAGGCTAGTGCAACAGAAATATACCGCCAAAATAAGCGCCAACTAGTTGGTAGCTACTTTTGGTAAGGGTGGAAAGGTGGAGTAAGAGACCACCGCTTGTCTGGTAACAGGCAGGGCTATGTAAACCCCACTCGAAGCAAGACCGAATTTAAAGCGATACGGCTGCCCGTCGTGCTTTAGGGTAGGTCGCAGTTTGTTTAACAAACGAGCTATATGGTAACATGTAGCAAAGATAGATGATCATCTAATACAGAACTCGGCTTATAGTGTTGCTCATACATTATTTAGAACACCTGACTTTTAGCAGGTGTTTTTTTTGTAAGAAAAAATTAAAGACTTTTTAAAATGATTATGCTAGTATGAAAGTAATAAAAAGACTTAAAACTAGATATAAAGTATATAGATTACGCGATTAGAGCGTAGAGATAGGAGTCACCTATGGAAAAAGAAAGTATTTTAGTGGTAGATGATGATAAAGAAATTGCTGAACTAGTTGAAATACATCTAGTTAGCGATGGTTATCGGGTATTTAAAGCATACAATGCAAAACAAGGTTATGAAATACTAGAGAAAGAGAATATCAAATTAATTATACTAGATATTATGATGCCTGGAATAGATGGACTTAATATGTGCAAAACAATCAGGGAAACAAGTACCATGCCAATTATTATGTTAAGTGCTAAATCAGCAGACATAGATAAAATTATTGGTTTAAGCACAGGCGCAGATGATTATGTAATAAAACCTTTTAACCCTCTAGAATTAACTGCTCGTGTGAAATCTCAATTGAGAAGATATACCAAATTTAACCCAGTTTCACATGAGGATAAAGAAAAAGAGATTGTTGTTAACCATTTAGTTATTAATAAAGAGGATCACCGTGTTATTGCTTATGAAAAAGATGTAAAATTAACCCCAATTGAATTTGACATATTGTATTTATTAGCATCAAATCCTGGTAGGGTTTTTAGTACGGATGAAATCTTTGAGAGAGTATGGAATGAGAAGATGTACGAAGCAAATAATACTGTTATGGTGCATATAAGAAGGTTACGTGAAAAAATAGAGATGGATTCTAGGAATGCACAAATCATAAAAACGGTTTGGGGAGTAGGATACAAAATTGAAAAATAATATATTTAAAAGTTTTCGTTTTGAAATAGTATTATATAGTCTCTTGAGTCTTGTATATACAGTATTAACAGAAGCAGCTCTTTGTTTTGGAATCTATATTATGTATAATTTTTTAAAAAAGGATCAGGCAACCTTACCACCTTCTAGCATTATAAATAATATAAACGACAATTTAAATAACACTATTCCTAATTATGTAGGTGGTACAGATGGTAATTCAATTAATTTCTTTAGTAATGGGATGACACCACCTGGGCCTGGAAGTGGCCCTTTTAGCCAAGGTGTTATGGCTCTAACTGTTATAGCCCTTGTTATGATAGGAGTTATTTTGTTTATTACTTACTTCTTATTATTAACTAAGAAGTTTGTTATATATTTAGATGAAATATCTTCTGGTATAACAGAAATATCCAATGGTAGATTTGAACATCGAATTGATATAAAAAATGAAGATGAATTTGCCGAGATAGCTAATAAAGTAAATAAAATGGCGGACGATATTAAGCGGCTTATAGAAAATGACAGGAAGAGTGAACATAATAAGAATCAATTAATTACTAGTGTAGCCCATGATCTAAGAACGCCATTAACATCCATTATTGGTTATTTGGAATTGGTATCTGAT
Source organism: Bacillota bacterium (assembly GCA_023387635.1). Taxonomy (GTDB): domain Bacteria; phylum Bacillota; class Clostridia; order Lachnospirales; family Lachnospiraceae; genus Anaerocolumna. The sequence continues at coordinate 928 of JAEWHU010000080.1, read as the reverse complement.
CAAAATAAATTAACTCCAGAAGTTAGACAAAAATATATTGAAGTGGCTTATAATAAATCCAAAAGACTAGAAAAGTTGATTGAAGATTTATTTGCATACACAAATTATAGTTTTGGTGAAACTACATTAGATCTTACTGAAATTGATATGGTAAAATTCATGAATCAATTAATTGATGAGTTTTATCCAAGTTTTACAGAAAATAAATTAGAGTATGAGTTTAAAACTGATTCAGTAAGTGCAGTAGTGCTAGCGGATGGTAACCTATTAGCTAGAGCATTTGCTAATTTAATTAGTAATGCAATAAAATACGGAAATGATGGCAAACGGGTTGAAATTTCACTTAATAAAGATAATGGTAAAGTTATCGTTGCCATAACTAATTATGGTAGATTGATTCCTGAAGAAGAGCTTGAAAATATCTTTGAACGATTTTACCGTATAGAAGGTTCAAGATCAAGTGAAACTGGTGGAACAGGAATTGGCCTTGCAATAGTTAAAAGTATTATAAAGATGCATGATGGAACGATACATGTTAAAAGTGATTTAAATGGAACTGTATTTCAAGTAGAACTAGATGAAAAGAAGTAGAAAGGATTGCATGTCAGATGAACTCAATTGGTAAGGCAAACAAATATAAATGGATAGCTATATTCTTCTTATTTATAATAGGAAGTTTTGGTTTTATTATGTTGGATTCATCTCGTGGCTTGGCAATAAGTAAAGAATATAGTAACTATGATTACTATATGAAAGAAGATAATATTAGTATAAATATTAGTTACGGATACGATGGGTATGGTAAATACGGAAGATATATAAATATTCATAGTGATATTTATAATCCTACTATGGATTTTAGTGGTTATCTTGAAGTTACAGTTCCAAAGAAGAATAATAATTCGTTATATCAAAAAGAGATTAAGCT
>JAEWHU010000062.1 GCA_023387635.1 Bacillota bacterium | reverse complement strand
TGGTGAAGTTACCAAAACAAGTGATAAAGATCACGAACGTGTAGTAGAAGCGTTAAAGAATATTAGTGAACAAAACGATCTTGAGAAATATCTAGATGTTGATAATGTATTAAAATATATGGCGGTTCACACCTTTGCAGTTAACATGGATAGTTTATCAGGCAACATGGCCCATAATTATTACTTATATGAGAATGACGGACAGTTAAATATGATACCTTGGGATTATAATCTATCCTTTGGCGGAATGAGTAACGGGATGGGTAATGGCAGAGGTAACGGGGAAGGTAATCCATTTGATATGGGTAATATTCCTGGTAATACTACAAGTAATGATATTACTCCAAAAGATACAGGAACAGAAGATAAATCTACAGACTCTGTAGTAGATAAAGTAGTATCTTCATCAACAGATACCGCAACTGAAATGATAAACTTCCCTATAGATACACCATTCCAAAGTACAAACTTCTTTGATGGATTACTTGAGAATGAAGAATATGCAGCAAAATATCATGAGTACTTAAATCAACTAGTGGAAGAGTATGTTGATGGCGGCAAATTCGATGAAACATACAATCGAATTCGCACACAAATCGATGAACTTGTGAAAGAAGATCCTACAGCATTCTACAATTATGAAGAATATGATGCAGCAGCTAAGATGCTTTATACTACCGTAGAATTACGTTCTGAAAGTATCAAAGGACAGTTAGCAGGAACAATTCCATCCACAGAAGATGGTCAATCTCAAGATAGTAGTACATTAATTGATGGTTCATCCATTGATATCTCTGTTATGGGGCAAATGAATATGGGTGGTGGAGGAATGAACTTTGGTAACTCCAAACCAACCGATATAACTCAGGGCAGCAGTGATACTACAGGAGATAATTCACCAGGTACAGGAGCTGGACAAAACGGAAGTTTCACGCCACCAGGTACAGGGGATGGACAAAACGGAAGTTTCACGCCACCAAGTACGGGTGATTCACAAAATGGGAACCCTACATTTCCGAATATGGGGGATTCACAAGAGGGCATGAGTTTTCCTGATATGACAAATGGTTTCCCAGGTATGAATAGTTCTTCTTCTAAAGAAACAATCTTAGATAATCTTATCTGGTATGGTGTGTCAGCAGTCGTGCTAATTGGTGGACTTGTATTTGCAATTACTTATAAGAAAAGGCATGGCATTGCCTAAGAATGATTTTTATGTTGAAAAAGAATACAGACATCAAGGAATAGGAAAAAGGTTGATGAAAGAAGTTGAAATCAGAGCCAAAGTACTTGGTGCTAATATCATACGATTAGATACTTATAGTTGGCAAGGTAGAGATTTTTATAAAGCATTAGATTTTGTAGAGGTTGGAAGCTATGAAAATAATGAAGATGGCTATTCGGAACATTTTTTTGTTAAGCATATATAGTGCCATTACTTTTTCACCGATTTGTCATTGTCTTAAAAGTGTGTTAATATATAAGGCAGAATGATAATAAATGGAGGAAATGAAATTTGGTTAATTTACCTAAATGCCCTAAGTGTGATTCAGAATATACGTATGAAGATAAAGGCCTCTTTGTTTGCCCAGAATGTTTTCATGAGTGGAATTTGCATTCAGATGCTGATAATAATGAGGATGAGAATGTAGTAAAAGATGTAAATGGAAATATCTTAAATGATGGTGATTCTGTAACAGTAATCAAAGACCTTAAAGTTAAGGGAAGTTCATTGGTCGTAAAAATAGGTACAAAGGTTAAGAATATACGTTTAGTGGATGGTGACCATAATATTGATTGTAAAATTGATGGTGTTGGAGCTATGCAATTAAAATCAGAGTTTGTTAAAAAAGCATAGCTATTTCTATTTGATTATATTACAAAGAATTGTGATATGGAAGGATGTAATATGAATAAAATTGGTTTTATAGGTGTTGGAGTAATGGGAAAATCCATGGTACGTAATTTAATGAAACATGGATATGAAGTTAGTATATATGCTAGAACAAAAGAAAAAGTAGAAGATGTATTACAAGAAGGAGCGATTTGGTGCGAGAGTATTGCTAATTGTGCCAAAGATAAAGATGCAGTTATTACTATTGTCGGTTACCCAAAGGATGTGGAAGAAATATACTTTGGTGAAACTGGGATATTAGAGAATGCTAAGGCGGGAACTTATCTAATTGACATGACTACAACAAGTCCAAAGCTATCAATAAGACTATATGAAGAAGCGAAGAAAAGAGAACTTCATTCACTAGATGCCCCTGTTACAGGTGGTGATACTGGAGCAAAAAATGGTACACTATCCATTATGGTAGGTGGTGAGGAAGCAGACTTTATGGCTTGTCAAAAGGTATTTGAAGCTATGGGTAAAACCATTGTATATGGTGGGAAACCTGGTAATGGTCAGCATACTAAGATGGCAAATCAAATTGCTATAGCAGGTGCAATCGCTGGTGTAAGTGAAGCACTTACTTATGGCAAAAAAGTTGGACTTGATCTACAAACCATGTTAGATAGTATTAGTATGGGTAGTGCTGGAAGTTGGCAGATGTCTAATATGGCTCCAAGGATGTTAAAAGGTGATTTTAACCCTGGATTTTATATTAAGCATATAATAAAAGATCTACAAATCGCAGATGAAGAAGCTAAGAATGAGTCAACAACATTAGTAGTGCTTGAAAAAGTATTAGAAATGTTTCGTTCATTAGAGGAAGAAGGCAAGGGCGATTTAGGAACACAAGCACTATGTCAATACTATGATAAATAAGAAGCAGTAAGGAAAAAATAAGAAATAAAAAGAATTAAAAAGATTACCCCACGATAATGATATGCTCCTCTTGTGGTAGACAGTTAAATTAATAAAACTGTTTATTACAAGGAGGAGCTTTTTGATGCAATCATTTGGAATAAAAGGTAGCAAAAAACAAAAAATATAACAGTATAATCACAATTTAAGTAAATTTAAGGTTGTAATGGTATACTTAAATTAGTAAAATTGAATTATACGTGCAGAGTACGCAGATGGGAGGTAAATATGAGAATTTTACTTGCAGAAGACGAAAAAGAACTATCCAATGCATTGGTAGTAATTTTAAAACATAACAACTATTCTGTGGATGCTGTTTATGATGGAGCGGATGCACTAGATTATGGTTTATCAGAGAATTATGATGTAATTATTTTAGATATTATGATGCCAAAGATGAGTGGCTTAAAAGTACTAGAAGAATTAAGGGAAAAAGGAATTCATACACCAATACTCATGCTTACAGCAAAAGCGGAGATAGAAGACCGTATATATGGACTTGACCTTGGAGCTGATGATTATCTTAGTAAGCCCTTTGCAATGGGGGAATTGCTAGCTAGAGTTCGTGCAATGGGTAGACGAAAGGCAGAGTTTACACCTAATTTAATTACTGTAGGAAATATTAACCTTAACAAAGAAAATTATGAATTATCCAGTGATAAGTCATCTTTTAGACTTGGTAATAAAGAATTTCAGATGCTTGAGATGCTAATGAATAATCCCAAACGGTTAATTTCTACAGAACAATTTATGGAGAAAATCTGGGGATATGATGCAGAAGCAGAAATTAATGTGGTATGGGTATATATTTCATATTTACGTAAAAAATTGGCATCTTTAGACGCTAATATAAGAATTAAGGCGGTAAGAGGCGTTGGTTACACTTTGGAGGAACTGGAATGATTAAAAAATTGCAGAGAAAATTCATTATGATAACCATGGGAACTTTAATATTAATTATGTTTGTATTCGTATTTACTATTAATATAATTAATATATATCAGATGGAACATAGAGTAAATGGTGCCATAAAGATTCTTTCTGAGAATCAAGGAAAGTTTCCAAAGTTTGAAAAGAATAGTCCACCAATGAAAGTACCCCCATTTGGATTTCAAATGAATGAGGAAACCCAATTTGAAACAAGGTATTTTATAGTTAAAATTAATAAAGATAATAGTATTAGAGAAATTGACACAAGCCATTCTGCGGTTGATTCTGAAGATGCCAGGAATTATGCCCATGAAATAATGGATGAAGGTAAATCAAGTGGATATGAGGATTATTATAAATATGCCGTAGTAGATGAGCCTTATGGAAAAATGCTAGTGTTTTTGGATTGCAGAAACCAGATTCAGATGTCAACAATATTTTTACTGACTTCGTTTGGTGTTGCGCTAGTGACTCTACTAGTTTTATTCATTCCCGTATCAATACTCTCTAAAAAAGCCATTAAACCAATTGTTGATAGTATAGATAAACAAAAACTATTTATTACAGATGCTGGGCATGAAATAAAAACACCTCTTGCCATTATTTCTGCCAATGCAGATGTATTAGAGTTGATGAATGGTAAAAATGAATGGATAACCAGTATACGAAACCAGACAATTCGCTTGGATAAATTAGTAAAAAACATGTTAACTTTATCTAAAATGGACGATGGTAATATAAAAATGGTGTTTACAGAGTTTGAATTAAGTGAAGTTGTTATTGAAACAGCAGGTTCATTTGAGGCCATTGCCAAAGCAAAAAATAAAAAGTTTCAAATGGACATAATTCCAAATATTAAATTATATGGTGATGAGACTAGTATTGGACAGCTAGTTTCTACTCTTGTTGACAATGCTTTGAAGTATTCGGATATGGATGGAACTATTAAAATTTCGTTATCCTCTACAAAAAAAGGAATTAAGTTAGAAGTATTTAATACCACTGATTATATTGAAGATTATAGCAAAGAGAATTTAAATAAGTTATTTAATAGATTCTACAGAGCGGATAATTCAAGGTCAAGAGATACAGGTGGATATGGTATTGGACTTTCCATTGCAAAGTCTATTGTAGAGGCACATGGGGGAAAAATTACAGTCAAAAGTGAGGATGGTTATTCTATTTGTTTTACTGTACGAATTTAACCTTATTAATAATTGGCATCTTAAGATTAGCAAGTTAGTTGATGAAGTAATCAATTATCTTGCTTTTTTTATTTTTAAAAAGCTAGATGTGCCTATTTATTTAATGTTGTTACGATAGTCTAAGGCTATTATTTATTTAAAGCATATTTAAAGTTCAATTTTAAGTTCATTTTAAGTAGGAGATGTACAATGAATATATTAAATGGCAATAAGTTAAGATGGGAGGTAATAAGATGATCCAATATCAAGGAACTTTTAAACGATATGAAAAGAAGTATTTATTAACTGAAACGAAATATAAATTATTAAAGTCCCGAATACAAGACAAATTAGCAATAGATAACTTTGGAAAGTCAACCATTTGTAATATTTATTTTGATACACCGGACAAACGGTTGATTCGTAATTCATTGGAGAAACCCATTTACAAGGAAAAGTTAAGATTAAGAAGTTACGGAACACCAAAGGAAGGAGATATGGTTTTTGTTGAATTAAAAAAGAAATATAATGGAATCGTATATAAAAGGCGTGAAAAAATGGAACTTTCCATAGCAGAAAGTTATTTGTATGATTTAAAACCAGTAGAAAAGCAATCACAGATTACAAGGGAAATTGATTGGGTTCTGCAGTTCTATAAAGGTATCGCACCATCAATGTACATTTCCTATAACCGAATAGCTATGTATGGTATAGATAACGACCTTCGCGTAACTTTTGATAGTGACATTCTTTGGAGAGAAGAAGAGCTTTGGCTTGAATGTGGAGTATGGGGAAATAGGTTGCTTGATGAAGGATGTAGGCTTATGGAAATAAAGATTCCAGGGGCAATGCCTCTTTGGTTATCTCACATATTAGACGAATTAGAAATATATCCAGTATCCCTTTCTAAATATGGGAAAGGATATGTACAATCTGAACTATTAAGAAAAAATGAAAGATTTAAAGGAGTAATAAAATATGCTTAATTCAATTTTAACAGGAACGTTTACGTTTAATACATTTTTAATATGTATGTTAACCTCGCTAGTATTAGGTGCAGCACTGGCATGGGTGCACAGTTTATATAATAGTAGTAGTAAAGGTTTTGTGATAACGATAGCCTTGTTACCAGCCATCGTTCAGATGGTTATAATGTTAGTGAATGGTAATTTAGGCACCGGTGTTGCAGTTATGGGCGCATTTAGTTTAGTACGTTTTCGCTCTGTGCCAGGTAATGCAAAAGAGATCAACAGTATTTTTATAGCAATGGCAATAGGTTTGGCCACTGGAATAGGGTACTTGGCAGTTGCTGCACTATTTGTTGTCATCGTAGGTGGTGTAAGTGTCTTATATAATGCTACTAGCTTTGGTGAACCAAAACATAGAGAAAAAGAATTAAAGATTACAATACCAGAAGGTCTTGATTATACAGGAATATTTGATGATTTATTTGAAAAATATACATCAAAAAATGAATTAGTTAGAGTAAAAACTGCTAATATGGGAAGCCTATACAAATTAGATTATCGAATCAAATTAAAAGATCAAGCTCAGGAGAAGTTATTCATTGATGAACTACGTTGTAGAAATGGTAATCTAGAAATTACTTGTGGTAAAGTTTCATCTGGAAGTGAAGAACTATAACGAATGAAGTGGAGGAAAGACGATGAGAAAAAGTTGGAAATATTATGTATCCATAATGACGATAGCAGCAACTTTACTAGTGGGATGCAGCTCTAGTCAGAATAGTAACTTTGAATCAGATACACCGAATACAAATAATACAGATAATTCAGTGACAACTTCAGATACTAACACCATGACCACATCTACTGTGGTTATCGATAAAGAGTTTACAGCAAGTGACTTAGATGTGGGATATGAAGATAGTACAGCAACCCATATTACACTTAGTGATACAGATATAGAAGTGTCTGGGAATGGAGCTACATCTAAGGATGGCGTATTAACAATTAGTGATGAGGGTACTTATGTAATTACTGGTACAATTACAGATGGACAGATTGTTGTAGATGCAGAAGATACGGATAAGCTACAAATTGTATTAAATGGAGTATCCATTACCTGTACAGATTATGCTCCTATATACATCAAAAATGCAGATAAAGTATTTATTACCCTAGCAGAGAATACGGTAAATACATTAATAGATGGAGCAGAGTATATCCAAACCGATGAAAAAACAGTTGACGGTGTTATTTTTAGTAGGGCAGATTTAACTATCAATGGTAGTGGAACTCTTAATATTACAGGAAATTATAAACATGGAATTTTATCAAAAGACGATCTAGTTATTACAGGGGGAACCTATCATATAACTGCAGTAAAGGATGCGTTAAATGGTAAAGATTGTGTGAAAATCAATGACGGAGTATTTACACTAAGCGCTACTACAGGCAGTGGAATACAGTCTAAGAATGGTGATGATACCACAAAAGGATATGTGTATATAGCTGGAGGTGATATTAATGTTATAAAATGTAACGAAGGTATTGAAGGAACTGTCATTATTATTGAAGATGGTACCATTAATATAACTGCAGATGATGATGGATTTAATGCAGCTAGTGGAACTGCAGATACTACTGATACAACAACAAGTACTACTGATACAACTGATACAACAGCTAGTACGAAAGAACCAAAAAGTAGTGATGCTACTATGAAAGAAGGTACAACTGCAAAGAATTCAACTTCGGATGATGCAATTGCAGATAATGCAACTCCAAATAACTTGACTGCAGATAATACAACTACAGATACTTCAAATCCACAAATGAATGGATTTGGTGGGAATAGAGGACAAGGAGGATTTGGAGGTGGTAATAACACATTTGAAGTAGATACCAATTGTTATATATCAATTGAAGGTGGTAATATAACAATAGATGCTTCTGGTGATGGTATTGACTCGAATGGTTCCCTTTATGTATCAGGTGGCAAACTTTATGTGAATGGTCCTACAAGTGGAGGGGACGGAAGTCTAGATTATAATGGATCAGCCGAAATTACAGGAGGAACTGTTATGGTAGCAGGAAGTTCTGGAATGGCCCAGGGATTTAGCGATACATCTACTCAATATTCACTTTTATATAACTTAACAACAGCTAGTGAAGGGGGGACAGAGGTAAAACTAACGGATAGCGCTGGTAATATAGTGGTAACTTTCACACCAAATAAACAATACCAATCTATAGTAATTAGTACACCAGATCTTAAAAAAGATGCAACCTATACATTAACTTCAGGAGATCAAACTGCAGATATTACACTTTCCTCAATTGTTACTAGCAATGGACAGCAAGGAATGGGCAGACCTGGAAACGAAGGTCTTGGAATGGAAAGACCTGAAGGAATGAAAAGACCTGATGGAATGCCAAATCAAGAAGGAATGCCAAATCAAGATGGAACCACAAAACAGGATGGAGCCACAAATCAGGATGATATAGGGCAACAAGAAAACAATATTACCACAGATGATGAGGAATCTACAGTATAGAATTCAGAATAGACATTACATGGTGCTTTAAAAAGTTGTTAAATATAAGGATTACAGAGTTTGAATATACTCTGTAATCCTTATATCTATTTATTAGATATTATGTCAATGAATTAATAAAGTTTCCCTATGAATGGGCATAAAACAAATGTATATCATACATCTTCCTGTGGATTTAAGACAGTCTCCACATTTATATTCGCAGAAATATTCTTAGGTGATACACCAAACTCACTTTTAAATGATTTTAGGAAATTAGAGTAATCTGAAAATCCACT
>JAEWHU010000009.1 GCA_023387635.1 Bacillota bacterium | reverse complement strand
TGGTGAATTTGTATCTACCAGACTATGTGGGATTTGTATTTGCTAGTAGTAGAAGAAGAGTCACATATGAGGAGGCAAAAATTCTGAAATCAAATTTAGATAAAAGAATTCAAGCAGTTGGTGTATTTGTTAATGAACCAATGGATAATATTATTCGTTTATGTAATGAGAATGTAATTGATTTAATACAACTTCATGGAGATGAAGACGAAGCATATATAAAAAGTTTACAGTCACTAGTGGAGAAAGCTATTATTAAAGCAATTCGGGTAAAATCAAAAGAACATGTAATTCGTGAAGGGGTAAGTTCAAGTGATTATCTATTATTAGATACTTATAGTGCTGGTAGGTACGGTGGTAGTGGAGTGAGTTTTAATAGGGAGTTGATACCAGAACTTAAGAAACCATATTTTTTAGCAGGTGGTTTAAATGCTGATAACTTGCATGAGAGCATAAGGACAACAATGCCATACTGTGTAGATATAAGTAGTGGAGTAGAAACGGATGGGTATAAGGATAAAGCTAAAGTTTCTGAAATCATTCATATGGTAAGAAATCTGAGGATATAAGACACAACACATTTAAAGACTTCTTACAGAAAAGAATACAGATAAAAGAATACAGATAAAAGAATGAAGGTAAACAGCAAAAAGTAGTTCAGAAATGAGGAAAAGAGTGAAGAAAATATAAATTTAGAAAGGTTGCTACGAATATATGAAAAAAGGTAGATTTAATCAATATGGAGGTCAGTATATTCCTGAAACTCTAATGAATGCAGTGCAAGAGGTTGAAAGAGCATATGAATATTATAAATTGGATGCAGAATTTAATAAGGAATTAGAAGATTTGTTAATTCATTATGCAGGAAGACCTTCACTTTTGTATTATGCAAAGAAAATGACTGAGGATCTTGGTGGACCTAAGATTTATTTAAAAAGAGAAGATTTGAATCACACAGGTTCCCACAAGATTAATAATGTTCTAGGGCAAGTTTTACTGGCAAAAAGAATGGGTAAAACTAGGGTTATTGCTGAAACAGGAGCAGGGCAACACGGTGTTGCAACAGCCACAGCAGCAGCCCTAATGGGACTTGAGTGTGATATATTTATGGGAGAAGAAGACACAAAGAGGCAAGCACTCAATGTATACCGTATGGAACTTCTTGGGGCTAAAGTACATACCGTGATAAGTGGAACAAAGACATTAAAAGATGCTGTAAATGAAGCTATGAGGGAATGGACGAAACGAGTGGAGGATACTCTTTATGTATTAGGTTCTGTAATGGGACCACATCCATTTCCAACTATTGTTCGTGATTTTCAAAAAGTGATTGGTAAAGAGATAAAAGAACAAATACTTCTAGTAGAGAATAGACTTCCAGATGCAGTTGTTGCTTGTGTAGGTGGTGGAAGTAATGCCATGGGTGCCTTTTATGAATTTATAGAGGATACAGAGGTTGATTTAATTGGTGTAGAAGCGGCGGGTCTTGGTGTGGATACTGTAATGCATGCTGCTACCATAACAAAAGGGAGTGAAGGAATATTTCATGGAATGAAGTCCCTATTTTGTCAAGATGAATATGGACAGATAGCACCTGTGTATTCTATATCTGCTGGACTTGATTATCCTGGAATAGGGCCAGAACATGCAATGCTCCATGACATAGGAAGGGCAAAATACGTTCCGATTACAGATGATGAGGCTGTCAGTGCCTTTGAATATCTTGCCAAAACGGAAGGAATTATTGCTGCTATTGAAAGCTCCCATGCTGTTGCATATGGAATGCAGTTAGCAAAAACCATGGAGAAAGATAAGATAATAGTAATCAATCTATCAGGTAGGGGAGATAAAGACGTAGCTGCAATTGCGAGATTTAAGGGGGTTAATATTCATGAATAGAATTGAAAAAGCATTTCAAAATAAAAAAGGATCTGAAAATGATAAATCCTTTCAGAAGAATAAAGCATTTATTGCATTTCTAACTGGTGGAGATCCTAATATAGATACAACGGAAAAATTAATCTATGCCATGGAAGAAGCAGGGGCAGACTTAATAGAGATTGGAATTCCATTCTCAGACCCCATTGCTGAAGGTGTAGTAATTCAAGATGCCAATGAGAGAGCCTTAAAGGTAGGTTGTACTACGGATTCCTTGTTTGAATTAGTAAGTAGGATTAGAGAAAAAAGCCAGATTCCACTTGTATTTTTAACTTATATCAATCCTATCTATACTTATGGGAAAGAAAGATTTTTACAAAGATGCAAGGAGGTAGGAATGGATGGAATTATAGTACCAGACTTGCCATTCGAAGAAAAAGAAGAACTATCGCCTGAATGTGAGAAACATGGTATTACATTAATATCTCTCATAGCCCCAACATCTAAAGATAGGATCCAGATGATTGCAAAAGAAGCAAAAGGATTTATCTACCTAGTATCTTCCCTTGGAGTTACTGGAGTAAGAAGTAATATAACAACGGATATTGATAGTATGATAAATGAAGTAAGAAAAGTAACAAATGTACCATGTGCCATTGGATTTGGTATATCAACCACAAGTCAAGCTAGTGAATATGCTAAAAAAGCAGATGGTGTTATTGTTGGCAGCAGTATTGTACGTATTATTGAAACCCATGGAGAGGATAGTATCCCAAAAGTTTATGTTTATATTAAAGAAATGAAGGATGCAATAACTAATAAGAATTAAGCTAAAAGTAATATATTTTAGTGTATGAGGCATAAATTGTTAAAATAGTATTGATAACTAGGGAAAAAAGGGGTATGATTATATTCATAATTTGGTAATTAATATGCAATAACAATATAAATTGAAGTAGAATTAAGAGTCCGCAGGGGATTATTTTATCCAAGCGGATTCTTTTAAGCATTTATTGTTAATGTATATAGAAAGGTGTGGTAGAACCAATGAAAACCATCTTAAAGTATGTAAAACCATATGGATTTCGAATGCTAATTGGCTTCCTTATAAAGGTAACAGGAACGTTTCTTGATCTAGGTTTACCATGGGTGTTAGCATATATAATTGATGAGATTATCCCAATGGAAAGTGTAAAATTAATATTATTTTGGGGTCTCATTATGATAGGATTATCCATTGGAGCAAGACAGATGAACATAATAGCCAATCGTATGGCATCTAGAGTGGCAAAAGATTCTGTAAAAACTCTCAGGCATGATTTGTATTGGAAGATTGAAGGGTTATCAGGAAAGCAAGTAGATACATTTACAATACCATCATTAGTCTCTAGAATGACATCAGATACATACAATGTCCATCAAATGATAGGTATGACCCAAAGACTGGGTGTTAGAGCACCAATTATATTAGTTGGTGGAATTATCATTACCATGACATTAGAACCTGTGTTAACCTTAGTGTTAATTGGGATTCTCCCTCTAATTGCTATTGTAGTTTATCTTGTTTCTAAAAACGGTATTCCAGTCTATATGGAAGGTCAAACTGCTGTGGACAAAATGATACGTACTGTACGTGAGAATATTAGCGGCATAAGAG
>JAEWHU010000172.1 GCA_023387635.1 Bacillota bacterium | reverse complement strand
TAGTAGAATTTCCTGTGATTTTAATATCTGCGTCAGCATTTACTATTAATTCACTTACTTTACCATTATTTTCAAGAGCTAACTTACTATTACTATCAACAGATAAGCTAGTACTTGCATTTTCTCCTACTACGATTCTAGAATTTTGTGCAGTTACGTTGAGGATATTACCAATTGCCTTCTCATACCAAGTATTCGATTTAATCTGTTTAATCTCAACAGATTTAAATACACCATTGTTTGTCACATCAGCATTAGGCGCATCAACGATAAGTGATTGCTTATTATAATTCCCTTCGGGAATCGTAAAGTTTATAGCGTCTTCTGTCTTAATTGTAATTAAGGCAACGCCACTTCCTAATAATTCATTTAATTTCTTCTGAGTGGTTACTGTTCCTTCTTTGTCAACTACCTGAATCGTCACTGCATCTGTTTTACCACTCAATGTAGTACCAGTTATAGTAACAGTACCCTCTTTTAATGCGGTAAATATGCCATTCTTATTTGGTTTAGCAATCGCAGAATTACTTGTAGTCCATGTGGTCTTGTCGTTTGATGAAGCTGGTTTTAATGTTCTGTTCAAATTATACTTCTGCCCTACATTTACTACAGATACTTTGTTGTTAATAGAAAAAGATGTGGCTGGCTTTCTAATTGTAACTGTACTAGTTAATGTATAAGTCTTATTAGAAGTCTTTACGTTACAGGTAATTTTCGCTGTACCTTTTTTAACACCTACTACTACACCTTTACTATCAACTGTAGCAATTGCATTATCGCTAGACTTCCACTTATAAGATGAATTCTTAATTTTGTTCTTTACATTAAGTAAATACTCACCTCCCACTAAAATGTTGGCTGTTTTTTTGGAAATTGAAGGTTTTGCTATTGCTGTTACATTTGAATTCCCTGTAGCTATAGCTGATACTAGAATCGCAAATATCATCAATTTAGCAAGCATACCCCTTAATTTCTTTTTACTTTGGTGTCTTATCATAAACTTTCTCCTTTTTCTTCCGACGATTATTTTCGCCGAGTATTATTTATATTCAACGGTTGGTCGTATCACAGCGGATATTCATGCCATCTCCACTACTTGCTTATAAAGTTAAGCTACCGCGAATAAACACTTCATTTATGTAAAGAAATAAAGTTCTATGAATATAATAGACTAATGTTTTACATATTGCAACTTAAATATACAATATCTTCTAATATTTACATGCTCATAGAATCTAAAAAAGCCAATGTCTACACCTTTATTTCGTGTATACATTGGCTTTCGTAATTTATTATATAGATTAACTCTTAACTAGTCAATTCTTCTAATTTACTGGTTATACTACTAATATAATCATAATCCTAGTGAAACATATATTAACCATATCCGGTTTTTCTAACTTATATTAGAGCATCCCAGTTAAGAAATACACATTTATAAATCAGTTTAAAACTACATTAATTTTCTAAATAATGATATAATAATTAAAAAAGTGTTATATTATACTAGGTCATGCTTTAAAATGCATATACTAGAAAAAGCTGTAGAGCAGAATCTGGAGGTAACTATGACAATATTAATTTCCTTTTATAAAATAATTCGAGCTTTTCTCCATAAAGTTAGAGATGATTATGTATCCGCATTCTCAGCACAAGCAGCTTTTTATATAATTATTTCATTTTTCCCATTTATAATGTTTTTATTAACATTAATACAATATCTTCCCATTACCAAAGATACTGTTATATATATACTCGTTAATATTTTCCCGTCTAGCATAGATTCTCTTGTATCTAATATTGTTAATGAAATATTTTATATGGCTTCCGGAACTGTAATTTCAATTACTGCTATTTCTGCTCTATGGTCTTCTTCAAAAGGCATTTATTCCATTATCAAAGGATTAAATGCAGTATATGGAATAAGAGAAACCAGGGGATATATTAGAATACGTATAATTTCCACTATATACACTTTTGTGTTTGCTATGATGATACTAGTTAGTCTTTTTATCTTAGTATTTGGTAATCAACTATATTTATGGATTGAAAGTAAAATACCACTATTAGCAGATCTTGCATTACTAATCATTAGCATACGTACATTTGTAGGACTACTAATTCTAACCTTATTCTTTTTGCTAATATATGCTAAGATACCAAATAGAAAAGCTGTATTATATAAAGAATTACCAGGAGCTTTTATTTCTGCAACCGGTTGGATGGGATTCTCTTACCTATATTCTTTTTACATTGACAACATGAGTAATTATGCAAATATGTATGGTAGTTTAACTGCTATTGTTTTATTTATGTTATGGTTTTATTTCTGTATGTACATTCTATTTATTGGTGGTGAAATTAATATAGTCCTATCCTCAGGTGACATTATTTATTATATCAAATACATGTTCAAAAATAGAAAGGAAATTGAGAAAAAAAAGGTATCTATATCTTTAAAAACTTTAGAAATTCAAGAAGACGAATCTGACCCCCTTAATCGCATTATTGACAAAACCATGGGGGATAATTTCAATGATAAAAAATAAAAAAAGTGTTGATATTATATACTTCTTTGTAGAAGCGATAATTTATCAACACTCTTTTTTTATTCGTATATAAAGCCAAGTTCAATACCTGTATAGTAATGTTTTAATATTTCTTCATATTCTTTCCCAGATTCCGCCATAGCCTTTACGCCATTTTGACTCATGCCAACGCCATGACCATATCCACCTCCAGTAAAGATAATCTCTGACTTCGTTTTATCAACTGTAAAATAAGCACTAGGAAGTAAACTTAGGGAGGATACTTTACTCTTGTCTTTTCTAACAACATCGATACCATTTGGTGATAGTAAAGACCTGATATTATATTCGGATATTACCTTAATGGTATTTTTACTGCCAACAATGATTAATTCTGATATAATTCCGCTCTTTTCTCTCTTAAGGACAATAATATTACTCACCTTTCCAATGGTATCAATTGGTACGCTTTCAAAGATAGGATTATTGCCTACTTCCCCACTTATTAAGGACAATATACTACTAGGAGATGCATTGTATCTACTAGATAAATTTTTATCCACTGAATTGGTTAAATTGTCATAAGTCATATTAATTGTCCAACGATACCATGGGAATTCACTATCATATGTAGTATCTGAATCATCCTTTATAAAGGTCCTGAAGGCGTCTTCAGTTGAAAAATCCATTGGCTTATTAAACTGACTTGATACATACACGGCTTCCCCGTCAACATAATCATATTTGGTTTGTAACTTTCCTACTAGATATTTAGTTTCTGTAGAACCATTCCACACCTCATTAATAGAGGCTGTATGCCCACTAGAAGTTGAAAAGTAATATGCCGTTATTACTTTACCATCAGATTGAAGTACTTTACCATAAGTTTCTTTTACTGCCATAATTGAGTTTTCTGTTTCTTTTATATTATTATATACTTGATAGGATACACTATCATCTACGTGAGCTCCATATTCACTATATCCATTGGCAAATAACTGATTATACGCATAACTTCTAGCACATATTGCCTGAACTTTGAGTGATTCTAAGCCATAAGAAGATGGCATTTCACTTGGTATTACAGCATATAGATATTCTTCTATGGATACATCATTTATTATTATTAATCCATTCTCTGTAGATTCTATCTCCATGCTTCCTCTATAACTAGGATTTCCATCGGTTCTATTTACCGTTAATAATTGTATTTTACCATTTTCAGAATCCGATTTAACATAAACCCTACCTTGAGTAAAAGAATCATCCCCAAACTTAAAACTTACTTCTTCACCAGCATTATATGACTTTTCATTATCTCCTGCTATAACCGTCATCCCTTTATCACTAGTAAATCGCACCTCTTTATGAAATAACCCAGCAAAATTATCCGTTTTAATTAATACTCTAATATTTTGTGCTCTTATTGGCTCTTTAATTAATGCTGCAACAATTTTACTATTAGCTACTACAAAATCCGTTGCGCTATATCCTACTAATATATTATTCGTAACTTCCATTCCAAGTTCGCCATATATTTTATAGATTTTAAAGTCCTCCGCTAATTCTAGCTTACCGTATTTTTCAATCTCTATATAGTCTGAATCTGCTACTAACACTTTACCATTAATGGTATCAGGTTTAATACTGATTTTTATTATTTTGCCATCCTCAATAACTAAGTCACCAATCTTTTCCTCTATAACTAAGTCAACACTCTTACCATCTTCAACCTGTGTTAGATTATACTTAGTAGGAAACTCCCTATCTACATCATGCAAAAAAGCGTTAACTGTTCCTTTTGAACCTTGTTTAATCCATACATTATGTAATACTATAGCTTCATTTAATATTTCTTTTACATATACGATTTCGTTCTTATAAGTTAACGCAACTACTTTTTTATCAATTACATCCTCTAATACTAAATCATAAGCACTTGAGTTTTCTTCCTTTTCTTTACTAATTTCCTGCAATATTGTTGTATAATTAAGAGCATTACTATAAGTAAACTTTCCTTTATCTGTAATCAAAACCTTATCTTCATTATTCTCTAGCTTTTTTTCACCCAATGCAAACATCGTAGTAGCCCCAAAGTGGTTTTTCTCTTCTGAAATATTACTTATGGTCACTTGATAAAACTCTAGAAATTCTTTAATTAATACAGCACTATTATCTTTCGGTGCTTCCATATTATAAGATAATTCTTTTGTAACTGCAGATTTTTTTATTTCAAGGCTTACGCAGACACTTTCTAGAAGAGAACGAAATTCTTTATACGTTAAATACTTATCCGTATCCGCATCTAAATCATAGTCAATTATTTCTGTCAAAACCCCTGTATCAATACCAAAATAACTAGTTAAATGAAGTGCATCACTAACGTGTATCATTTCACTCTCACGTAGAATTGTATTACCAGAAGTAACCTCCTTTGTATTTAGTTTATCTATTATTCCATATACAAAGGCAACTATCACAACTATCATACATAATCCTAATAACATTAATTTTCTCTTCATAAAAGCCCCCATAATGTAAATTCATATAAAAGGTGAAGTTAAAAATATCCTCCATCCAAAATCAAAGCGAATACACAAGTTTCCCATGGTCAGTAAGCTGACCTTAGCTACAATCTTAAATTAGTTTCCTTCCCAAATTAAATTGATCATATTTTAGCCAGCTTGTATTATATGTATATACTAGACCTAAAATAATATGCCAATTAATTATGAGAATGGATCTATTTTACCATAAAAAATTATAAATTAATAACAAAAAAATCCATCCGCTATATGGATGGATTTTTGATATATAAAGTTTTAATATTATTATTATAATTTTGCGAGTTTAAATTTATCTTATTATTAACTAATAACATCACTCATCTGGTACATTCCTGGTCCTTTGCCTACTAAATAATTAGCTGCATAGATTGCACCTTTAGCAAAAATAGCTCTTGAATACGCAGTATGCTTGATTTCAATCACTTCATCTAATCCTGCAAAGATGACTTCATGATCTCCTATAATACTTCCACCACGCACTGGTAGAATACCAATTTCTTTTTTACTTCTTCTTTCTCTATTAACGGTACGGTCATACTTATAGGAATATTCATTATCTAATACTTCATTCATAGCATCCGCCATTAAAAGAGCAGTTCCAGACGGAGCATCTACCTTTTGATTGTGATGTTTTTCAACAATTTCAATGTCAAAATCTTTAGCTAAAATCTTGGTTGCTTCCTGTAATAATTTTACAACTACATTAATTCCTACTGACATATTAGCAGAGCGAAGAATCGCTACTTCATTTGATGTTTCAATCACTCTATTAATCTCTTCTTCAGAAAGACCTGTGGTGCATAGTACTATTGGTAATTTCCTATTAATAGCATAAGCAAACATCTCATCAATATTCTCTGGTGAAGAAAAGTCAATAATTACATCTGCTTCTACATTACATTCTGAAAATGTTTTAAATACAGGATAATAATTTTCATCCATTTCTCTTCTATCTATTCCAGCTACAACCTTATATTCCTCATCATGCTTTACTAATTTTGAGATTTCCTGACCCATTTTACCATTACAACCGCGTAATAAAATTCTAATCATGTTTCCTCCAGTTCCTTTCATCTAAGGTTCAAAGCTTATATTCTAGATCCGCTTTGTTATTTGCTCATAACCTTATACAATTTGTAATCCCACTTCTTGCATTGCTTTTGCTAATTTAAGAGCATTCTCTGGTTCCATCTCAGTAAGAGGTTTTCTTAAACTTCCTACATCAAATCCCATTAAATTTAATGCTTTTTTTACTGGAATAGGATTTACTTCACTAAATAAAGCATCCACTAACGGTGCATATTTTAATTGTAGCTTGGCACTGCCTTTAACATCCCCATTTAAATACATGTGAACCATATCACTGGTATCTCTTGGTGCAATGTTAGACAATACTGAGATAACTCCAATACCACCTACCGATAATAATGGTACAATTTCATTATCATTACCAGAATATAAATCAATATCACCATTTGTTGCATGCATTAAATTAACTACTTGCGAAATGTTTCCACTTGCTTCTTTAATTCCAACAATATTATCCACATTTTTCACTAAATTAGCCACAGTCTCTGGAAGAAGATTGCACCCTGTTCTACTAGGTACATTATATAATATGATAGGAAGGTCAACAACTTTCGCAATATCTGTATAATGTGTAATTAAACCTTTTTGAGTTGCTTTATTATAGTATGGTGTAACAAGTAATAATCCATCTGCACCACTTTTCACGGCTTCTCTTGATAAACCAATTGCTGTTTCAGTACAATTAGAGCCTGTACCTGCAATTACCGGTATTCTCTTATTAACAACATCAACAGCAAATTTGATACATTCATTATGTTCATTCTCAGTTAATGTAGATGATTCCCCTGTTGTTCCACATACGATAATACTGTCTGTCCCATTTGCTATTTGAAATTCTATTAATTCTTTAAACTTATCATAATTTACCGCTCCATTTTCTTTAAATGGTGTTACAATTGCTACACCAGCTCCTGTAAATATTGCCATAATAGCACCTCCTAATATTATATGATAGCTTAATAGGTATTGTAAGTATATTTATAAATAAAAAAAGTCGACAATGAGTCGACACTAAAGAATTATTTGAGTTATGTCTTTTGTTTACCACGGATATACGTGTATAAAAACTAGACTACATATTCTTTAGGCAGCACTCCATCAAGTACATGATGACAGTTACATAGTTATTAACCATATACCCAACCAAAACAACACAGAATTATTTTGATTTCGGCATCTTTTCCTTTTTACTGCAATCTACTATGTCTGCCATATCCTGCAATATACTAATAAAAAATGCGCCTCTACCATTAGCTATTAAATTAACCCTATCTTAACACTGGGTAAAAATATTGTCAATACAAAACAACAAATTTAAAAATTCAAAAAAATATCTATCATTTCCTTATATAGATATTATTTTTATATAATAAATTAAGAGCTTGTCCCATGATACATATAACTCATATTCTTGAGTTGCCACTTACAAAACTTGCAAATTATGCAAGTGCAAATTATGCAAGTGGCTATGTACTAAGGGAAAAGCTCTATGTATATGTTTAATATTCTTCTAAATATTCTAACTTACTAACAGAGACTTCATATGCAACTCGTTTTTCGTAATCAATTTCTCCTACTTTTTTCTGATATTCACGACTTTGTATTCTGCCCCATACTTGAATATGGCCACCTACGGTAAATGTTTCAGCAAATCTAGCATTTCTTCCCCAGCAAATACAAGGAATATAATCAGATTTACCATAAGGTCTATTTACAGCTAATAAAATATCAGCAATCTCTCTACCCAAAGGCGTTTTACGATAAATAGGCTGTTTGCATACATAACCATCTAAAAATATATAATTAGGTCTTGTACCTTCCATATCCTCTTCGCATACCTTAACTTCTCTAGCAAATACAGATAATACTAATCGATTCTTATTATCTTCATGCCTATTGTAGGAGCGAAATTGTCCACTAACTTCTACATATTTACCTTTTAAATCTTCTTTTACGTCAATCAATCTTTCTGAAACCATAATCGGTATGTTGTCATAGGAATTACTTAGCCTACTAACCGATATATCCATAACGTAAAAGCCCTCCCCAAATACATCGTGACTGAAAACAAACTCAGTCATTACCTCTCCCGCAACACTTACTTGATTGTTATCAAATACTTTATCTGTCATATCGTATGACTCCCTTCTTTAATCCCTCTTTGTACAAATCAAATTGTTTTATTTGATATTGTTTATACTAAGGATATTTTCTATCCAATAATATATATATGCAGTAACATTCTATTTTAGAATTAAATTCTAAAAATTTCCTAATATTTGTGTAATATTTTTTTATGAGACAGACAAAATGACGAAAATTACGTCTACAAATAAAAAAACTTGTAAAATCCCATTGATATGTTACAATACTTAAGTTAGATTATCATGTTTCTCATACGAATAATCTTATTAATATTAAACTTAACATATATAAAATCTTATGTATCGTAATTTTATTATAAAATGAAAAGTTTTAGAACAACAGAATCACAAACCCCGCAACGGAAGGAAGTACTATATGAAAATAACAAGAGAAGATGTACGTAATATCGCAATAATTGCCCATGTTGATCACGGCAAAACTACTTTGGTAGATGAATTACTAAAGCAAAGTGGGACTTTTCGTCAAAATCAAGCAGTCGAAGATAGAGTAATGGACTCCAATGATATTGAACGCGAACGTGGTATTACAATACTTTCAAAAAACACTGCTGTAAATTATAACGGTGTTAAAATAAATATTATTGATACCCCAGGCCATGCAGATTTTGGTGGAGAGGTAGAACGTGTTCTTAAAATGGTTAACGGTGTTGTATTAGTTGTTGATGCATTTGAAGGACCAATGCCTCAAACTAAATTTGTACTAAAAAAAGCATTAGACATGGATCTACCTGTTATTGTATGTATTAATAAAATAGATAGACCAGAAGCTAGACCTACTGAGGTTATTGATGAAGTATTAGAATTATTTATGGATCTTGATGCTACTGATGAACAACTTGACTGCCCATTCGTATATGCATCAGCAAAATCTGGCGTTGCAACATTAGAACTAGACACTACACCAGAAAATATGGTCCCATTATTCGAAACCATTATAAACCACATCCCAGCAACTGTTGGTGATCCTGATGATAGTACCCAAGTATTAATAAGTACTATTGATTATAACGAGTATGTTGGTCGTATTGGTGTAGGTAAAGTTGATAGAGGAACTATTAAAGTGAATCAAGATGTTGTATTAGTAAATGCACATGATCCTAATAAATGTAATAAGGTTAAAGTAAGTAAATTATATGAATTTGAAGGACTTAAGAAAATTGAAGTAACTGAAGCTACCATTGGCTCTATCGTTGCAATCTCTGGTATTGCAGACATTCATATTGGAGATACTCTATGTTCTCCTGACAAAGTTGAAGCAATACCATTCCAAAGAATCTCAGAGCCAACCATTGCTATGCAATTTATTGTTAATGATAGCCCACTTGCAGGCCAAGAAGGTAAATATGTTACCTCAAGACATCTTAGAGAACGTTTATTACGTGAGTTAAATACAGATGTTAGTCTTAGAGTTGAAGAAACGGCTGAAACAGATGCATTTAAAGTATCTGGTAGAGGAGAACTTCATCTATCTGTTCTAATTGAAAATATGCGTCGTGAAGGTTTTGAATTTGCTGTAAGTAAAGCAGAAGTTCTATTTAAACAGGATGAAAACGGCAATAAATTGGAACCTATGGAAAAAGCCATTATAGATGTACCTGAAGAATTCACTGGTACAGTTATTGATAATTTAAGCCAAAGAAAAGGTGAATTGCAAGGTATGACTTCTGGAACTGGTGGATATGCAAGACTTGAGTTCTCCATTCCATCAAGAGGGTTAATTGGCTACCGTGGTGAGTTTATGACTGATACTAAGGGTAATGGTATACTTAATACCTTATTTGATGGTTACGGCCCATATAAAGGCGATATCCAATACAGAAAACAAGGTTCTATTATTGCTTTTGAGACTGGTGAAGCTATCACTTACGGACTTTACAATGCGCAAGAACGTGGTACCTTATTCATTGGTGCTGGTGTTAAAGTATATTCAGGTATGGTTATTGGTCAAAATGGTAAGGCAGAAGACATTGAAGTAAATGTATGCAAGCGTAAACAACTTAGCAACACTCGTTCTTCAGGTGCAGATGATGCATTAAAATTAACAACACCAAGAATACTAAGTCTTGAACAAGCTCTAGAATTCATTGATACAGATGAGTTACTTGAGATTACACCATTAAATATTAGAATACGTAAAAAAATACTTGATCCAACACTTAGAATGAGATCAAAAAGAAATAGTAAATAAGGATAAATTTAGGGGCAATGTATAATTACATGCCCCTTTTAAAAAAAGAAAGGTTTGGATATTTCATATGGATATTAAGCTTAGAGATTTTTCTATAGCAGATGCCAATCGTTTGGAATACTATAGTAATCTACGACCTGTATACACTTCAGAGAGACAATTTGTAAACCAATTAATATGGGAAAATTATTATCAAACTAAATATTATTATGATGAGAATTTTTTAATGTATGTAATCGGCAAAAAAGGTGGTAATCCTATGATGCCTTTATGTAAAGAAGAAGACATTATATCTGTGTTTTTAGAGATAAAAGCATATTGGAATCATACCCTAAACAAACCACTCAATATGTTTTTAATGGATCAAACTTTTCTTGATACTATTAAAACCATTCCTGGTTTCCTAGAAGAATTTGAAATTGAAGATGCTAGAGATAGTTATGATTATATCTATGATGCAAATAAGCTTAAAACCTTAAGTGGAAGAGCTTATCATAAGAAAAAGAATCATCTTAACTCTTTCCTCAAAAGCTATGAAGGTAGATATCGTTATGAAACCTTAAGCTGTAAGGATATTGTAGAGATAAAGTCCTTTCATGAAACATGGCTGGCTGATAGGGATTATGAAGATAATCATAACAGCATACGAAGTGAAGAAGAAGGAATTAATAAGGTTTTCCAAAATTGTGGGCTTATTAATTGTAGTATGGGCGGTGTTTATGTAGATGACAAACTAGAAGCCTACTCCATTGGTACGTATGCTCCTGAAATTAATTGTGCTTTTATTCATATAGAAAAGGCTAATACATCCATTCCTGGACTATATAATTATATTAATCAGCAATTTCTAATACATTCTTTTCCTGATGCAATCATTGTAAACCGGGAAGATGATCTTGGGCAAGAAGGACTTAGAAAAGCTAAACTTTCTTATAATCCTATTAGATTAGAAACCAAGTATAATATATATCAAAAAAATAAATAAACTTATTAAAAAGAAACCGTAGTTGATAGTAAGGGTATCAACTACGGTTTTCTAGTTCCAAGGTTCTCTTGGATATTCTCATTTTCTAAAGTGTTTTTTCATAGTAGATATTCAAATAAAGTTCTTATTTACTACCAAGTATTAAGTAGTTATCTATGTTTAATATCTATAATTTTCTTATCGATATATTTATAAATCTCACCTATGTTACTTATATCATATTGAACTAATACATCTTGAAAATATTTTTTGATTATTTCTTTTGATATAATACGATTATTATCCTTATCTCTTGATATTCGGAAATTCGCACGCTCTACTGCCATTGCTGTTCTTATTCCTTTTGGACCATACCATGAAATTGCCTCTGTCACATGCCTAATAAGATTCATTTCATCGTCTGTTAATCTGTCTTTTGGTAATTCAAGTACAGTAACGCCATATTTTCTCATACTTTCATATATCTTGCCATAAGGGATATTCCTTGTATTTACACCATAATCCTCACTAAATAGCTCCTTATCGTATAACGCTAAAGAAAAGGCTTGAGAATAATATAAGATTGCCTGTATATATAGCGCTCCTACTTCACCGTCTATTAAGTGTACAATAAATTGGGCAACTAAACTGATTTTAGATTCCATTAACTTTTCTAATACTGCATTTTTACTTTTACGAAATGCCACATTAGTTAAATTATCTTTATTCTTTAGTAAAAGGTCATAATAATATGCAGGTTCATTAGCAATTTCTCTAAGTTTATTTGAATATTCTGTAGTTGGAGTATCTCCTTCTATATATCTAATAATAGTGGTTTCGCCCCAACCTAATAGTTTAGCTAAAGGTTTTTTACCTATATGATAATCATTAAGAATATTTTTGATTTCATCACCAGTAACAATTGAATTCGAATTATTCTGCGGTCTTTCTTCTTTCATTCTTTAATCCCTTTCAGTATAATGTATTCCCCTTTATTCGGTACTCCCTATAATCTCTCATCAATTATAAACCTTAAGATTAGATACTCAAAATTCATACTATTATAACTAAATGATATTAAATTTTACTAAAATGGTCAATATGATTTCGTGAAATAATTAATATTTATTCACGCAACCCTTGATTTTATCTATAATTTACCACATAATTACTAAAACTTTCTAAATTCATTTAGATCATGTAAAATAATTTTAGCTCCACGTATTAATCTATCAAATATTCCAACTCTGTAAAAGTTAGTTAGTATCATACCTATTGGAATTCCTATTATCATTCCTAGAACTCCCAATACTCTATAACCAATAAACATATAAATTAATGTGGATAACGGACTGATGCCAATGCTATCTCCTACCAATTTAGGCTGTAGAATTTGCTTAATCACTTGACATAATATATAGATAACTCCCAAACCTATTCCTCTATAATAATTTCCTAATAAAAAGTCTATAATGGCCCATGGCCACAAAACAAAACCCGTCCCAAAAAATGGCAGAAAATCAAGGATGGCTATACCTATAGCTAATAAAAAGGAATAATCAATACTTAATATCTCAAGTCCAATAAATAGAATTCCAACCATTATTATCATAATTTTAAATTGAGCCTTAAAGTATCCACCGACAGCAGTTTTAAAATTACTTGCTACAAATTGATAATACTCCATCATGTTTGTAGGTACCACATTTTTAGCACTTTTTACAATACTTTCTCTTTCTGTAATAAAAAAGTACGCTGATAGTACACTAATGATTAAATAAAAAACACGCCCTGCAACATTCTTAGCTAAAGAACTTGCAGCAGTAAAGGACAAATAATCGGAAGATACAATACTATTACTAGTATTTTGAAAGTCCAATCTAATACTATCAATAAATTGTTGTAAAAAAGATGGTAATGTTGAGTATATATTATTTAATCGGTTAAATAAATCTTCAGATTCCAACTGAATTTGGGAAAGTATTTTAGGTAGATCATTGGATAAGGATATTGATTCTTTCACTATAATAGATAGTAAAGTATATAAAACTCCAATAACTCCTACTATAACGGATATTATAATAATAGCTGAACTAAGCTTCCTTACTATCTTCACCTTTTGTTCTAAAAACTTCACAAGGGGATTGGCAATCATAGCGATAATCCATCCAATTACAAAGGGCATAAAGAATTTAAGTACCTTAGGCACTACCAGAAACATTAATAATATTAATAATATGAAAAGTATAAAATTAACGACAATTTTTAAATATAACTTCCACTTCGGCATAAATATCTCCTATTTTCGCACTTATTTAACAATATTATAATATGAAACTTTTTGATATGCAATGAGTAATAGGAATTATTGTAAATTCAATATCTATTTTACAAAGCGTTTCAAACTAAAAGTGATAAAGAATAATATAGAAGCTATGATAACGATTGTAGGTCCTGTTGCAGTACTATTATAAAAAGATAATATAAGTCCTAATACACCTGAGAAAATAGATATAATCACGGAAAACAAATGATATTCCCTCATATTGCTAGAAATATTTCGACTTGATGCTGCTGGTAGAATTAAAAGTGCATTTATTATTAAGATTCCTACCCATTTTATTGATAGCATAACGATAAGTGCTATTATTATGACAAATACATTATCAATAAGTTTAACATTTATATTTTTACTTTTAGCTAATGTTTCATTCATACTAATTGCATGAAGCTTATTAAATCCTAAGTACCAAAATATTAGTGTTACGATAAAAATAAGTAATAACAATAAGATTTCCCCTGGAGTTATACTTAAAATATCTCCAACTAAAAGTGCTGAATATTTAGAGAAATTCCCACCCTTAGATAATATAACAAGACCGATTGCTATGCTTAATGATGAGAATACAGATATAATTGTATCAGTAGATATAGTATTTCTTCGTTTAATTTTATTTAAAACCATAGCAAATATGACTGCAAAGACAATCATAGATAGATTCGTATTACTAACACCAAGTACAATTCCTATGGCTACACCCGTTAATGCAGAATGACCTAATGCATCCGAGAAAAAAGCCATTCGATTATTTACTATCATAGTTCCTAAAATACCGAACAAGGGTGTTATTATTATGATAGCAAGTAAAGCATTTTTCATAAAATCATACTTCATCCATGAAAAAGGTATGATAGTTTCTAATATATTATATATGACATCCATTCCTATTCTCCTCTTTCGCCACCAAATACAGCGTAAAATTCTTCACTTTCTAGTACTTCTTTTGGTGTTCCTTCTAATTTTATTGTCTTATCTAATAGAATAACATTATCCGCATATTTACGTACAAAATCAAAATCATGAGATATCATAATAATAGCAAGATCATAATTCTTCTTTAATTTATTTATATTACTATAAAACAACTCCATTCCATTTCTATCAACTCCAGAGATAGGTTCGTCTAGTAATAACAAATTTGGTATTGGCGTTAAAGCAATGGATAATAAGACTCTTTGCAACTCCCCTCCAGACAAATCGCAAACAGCTTTATCTATTAAATCTTCCGCTTCAAATACACTAAGGCTACCTTTTATTTGCTCATATAATTTTTTCTTTTTCACTAAAAATACAGGTGTATTACTGATAAAGGATGCAAATAAATCATATACACTAGTTGGTGTATTTTTAGCAATATTTAAACTCTGTGGAACATATCCCACTTTTAAATCTTGCATTCTATTATTTTTTATATCTACAAATGAAATATCCCCTTCATGAGGTATTTCATCAAGCATAGCTTTCATTAATGTGGATTTTCCTGCTCCATTTCTCCCTATGATAACGGTTAGTTTCCCACAATGTATATGAAGATTAATATCTTCTAATATTACATTATTTCCATACTTCACACTTATGTTATTGGTCTTTATACAGTGAAAGCCACATGCAATTTGATCACTCTTTATATTCGGAGTAGATTTTCTACTATCCTTTTCTATTTTCTTATGACTCATCAAATTTTCCTTTCTATTACTACTTATACTTAGGTAATTGGGAAACTCTTTGTTTGTATGAATTTCATATGAACTTTATACGAATTCATCCGCGGTTATTTAAGCACTTATGTTAGTTTAAGTCTATTTACTTATTAATGCTTCTTTTATCACTTCTAAGTTATAATTCATTGCATTGATGTACCCATCTTTATCAAAAGAGCCTTGAACAATAGAATCTATAATATAAACCTTTGCACCCGTTTCATTTGCAATATTCTCTGCAATACTTGTACTATATTGTTCTTCTGTAAACAATACTTTAATATCATGTTCTTTGATTTCATCAACCACCATAGCAATTTCTCCAGCACTTAGGGAAGTTTCATTATCCATATTAATAGTATATACTACTTCTAATCCTAGCGCCTTAGCTAAGTAGGCAAATGCATCAAGAAATATAACCACTTCATTGCCTGATACATCACCTAGAGTTTTGATAAAATTGTCTTTTAACCCAGCAATTTTATTGTCATACTCTTTCGCATTATACGTATAAATCTCAGAATTGTCTTCATTATATTTTATTAGCCCATTTTTAACATTTTCAATTTGAATTCTGTAATAATCCATGTTAAGCCACACATGCGCATTAAATTCTTCCTCATGGTCATGTCCATCATGAACGTCTTCAC
>JAEWHU010000305.1 GCA_023387635.1 Bacillota bacterium | reverse complement strand
GTATGGACCAATAACAACATATTGTTCTATGTCACTGCCTGGCACTGGTAGCCGCAATATATTATAATCCAGACCAAAAGCATCATAAACCAAATAGATTTTATTACTTTGACAGTTCTCCTTAATTTGGCTGATTATAAGACCATAATCATAATTCTGATAAAGTTGTCTGCGTAGTCCTTCGTCAAATTCAACCATTTTATTACAATCATCCTTTAAAATCCAAAATTTTACGCCATGTGCATCCACCACATTTTTTAGAAGTTCCAACCTATTTATTTCCATATTTGCTTCCTCCTGTATAATAAATGGCTATAAAGTTGTATGATTTAACCTTAATGTAATTCAATTACAAAACATTTTGTACAATCATTCATATTTCGTTCAACAAATATTCTGCCCATATGTTTTTCAAGACCAAAAATCAAACAATTGCCAGTACCATATGGTGCCTTCAAAACGTTTATTGTTTTTACTATTATGCACAAATTAACGATAGGAAGCAATGATAAAACTCCAATAATTACACATTTCCATATAACTTGTATCTTCACAACACTTCCACCGTCAAGCGGCAAGAGGATTAAGTAGTATAGTATTAACCTAAGAACAATAAAACTACGCTTTCATCTATTTACAGATAAAGGCATAGCTTTATTTTCTCTAATTTTACTTTAGTCTAAGGGCTTCTATTCCATTTTCATTTTCATTAAATATATCATTAGCTATAATAGCTTTACCTGTAATACCATCTAGGGCTTCAACACTATCAGAATCATTGATAGTGGTATAAAATTCATCTTTGGATTTAAGTATTTTATATTGGCTTTTTGCCCCACCTCCTGAATATGGTATTACTAATTCATGGTATCCATTTGTTATCTTATCACTAATAATAACTGGATTATTAACTAATGTAAAATCCTGATTTACATGAAGTTGTCCACCGTTTTCTATTACCCACAAAGCAGAACTTCCGCCTGTACCGCTTGTATATGGTCCAATTATAACAACAAACATCTCATTCTTTCCATCGTTATTAAGATCAACATAGTTATAGTAATAAGTTGTTTCTCCTAAATATTCCTCAGGAATATCATAATAATTAATAATAAGTGATTCCAAATCAGGATAAGCTTCACCTTCAGCCTTCATTCCTTCAATTCCCTCTGGAAGTTGAACCATTGGCACATCTTTTATGGTTGTTTCCTCAGAATTCAATTTATCTTCTCCTTCACCCACGGATAGTAACTTTCCTTGTTCTTTGTTGGAATTAACTTCTTCTTTATTAATTTCTTGTTGGTTGGATTCTTCTGTAGTAATATTCGTATTATTAGGGCTATTTACTCCACATCCATAAAGTAATCCCATTGAAATTACGAAACAACTAACTAATACACTTTTTTTAATTTTCATAATAGTACCTCCAAAATTATTTTTATCTTACAGTATAATCATACAATAGCTTTGTATCCAAAATGTATCATATGGTTTGTCCTTTAATAGTTGTACCATACATATACTCTTTCCATTCTTTTATAAGAGTTTCGTTAAAATTATTATCTAAGCCATCCCCCTTTATTGCAAGAATTTTGCCACTCTCTTCTTCTAGCATTACGGAATAAGTAATATTCTTTACTTCTACCGTGCCTGACCACACAATCATGGATTGGGAAGGTGATTTCCCATTAATGTATAGGATAGGTTCTATATTAATTTCATCTTTTACTGGTCCATAGATATCCATTTCAATTACAGGTATCTTGTTCATCTCATCAAAACAACGTTTCCTTGCTTCGTATAAACTATACATATTACCAGTTTCCAAAGATACTGTTATAATGCTATCTTCCTTTTTCTCAATCATCTCTATTTTTTCTTCATCGGTCATATTAATACGAGTACCACGAAAACTAATCCAATTAGTATCTATTTCTAATCTCTGTACATTTTCAAGTATATTCTTATCCTGCTTCCAATAGATTATCTGAGGAATTTTCATAACAAATAAAACAATAATCGTAATAAGAAAAACATTCAAAGTAAATAGTATAATACCTAGGATTACTTTTCTTGAACAATAATGTATCATTTTTTTATTTCCCTTATTATTTTTCAACCTTCTATCTCCTTCCATCTTATACTTACTCTTGTACCTTTGCCTACTTCACTCTCAATTTCAATTCGTCCATTATGAAGCTCCATTATCTGATTGCAAATAGCAAGCCCAAGTCCAACTCCTCCATTGTTTCTAGACCTTGATTTATCCGCCATGTAAAAGGGTTCCGTTACCCTACTCACATCTTCCTTTGGAATTCCACATCCATTATCAATTACACTCATAACGATATCCTTGTTACAACTTATTAATTTAATGGAGATAACTCCTTTTGCTTCAACCGCCTTAATAGCATTATCCAATAAATTAATAATAACAGTTTTCATTAAATCCTTATCTACAAAGGAACTAATACTTTCCATATCCACTTTAAGCTTAATTTTCTTCTCATCCATTCTAAGTTTCATGGTCATTAAAACTTCTTCCACTAATTGTGTAATTGAGCAGTTTTTATAATCAGGTTCTTTTTTTCTTTCCACTAATAACTCTAGCATTTTTAATGATAAATTTTCTAATCTTTTTCCTTCTAAAAATATATAGTTTGCTGCTTCAAATCGTGTTTCTTCATCCACTTTATGAGTTCTAAGAAGATCCGCATATCCAATAATGGAAGTTAATGGTGTTTTTATTTCATGAGAAAAGCTCCCTACAAAGTCTTTCTGTCTTATTGATTCTTCCTTTAGTTCCTTAATATTATTTTCTAGGGTATCCGCCATATCATTAAACTTTTGTGATAGAGAGCCTATTTCATCCTTAGATATTTTTTTAACTCTCGCTCCTAAATCTCCATCTGCTACTAAACTAGTGACTTTTTCTAACTCCTTAATAGATGCTGTAAGCCACTTTGATAGAAAATAATTACAAATAGCTGCTAGCATTCCTATTACTAAAGTAATTTTTAAAAAGATTTTACTTTGTTCTTCTCTAGTCTCAAAAATAGTTGTAATATCCTCCATATTTTCAATTACAATAGTTTCTTCATAGAATAAAAGACAGGAAACACCTTGCATATAGTATCTATCCCCAACTTTGTATACTCCATGATAGAATTCTTTTTCTGTGGGTTGAGGCATTGGAATCTTCCATTGAATTTCTTCTATATTCTTTTCACTTAATACCTCACCATCCCAATATTTAATTCTATATTGGCTGTTACTATGTTCCCAATTTGTTTCTAATGTACGTAATACTGCTTTTATGGCCATATCCTCATTCTGATAAGCAAGCCTATTATAATTACTCATTAATGTTGTAATTGTAACCTTCTGCATAAGATTTTTATTTAAGATATCTTCTCTAGCTTCTACGATAGACTTTTTAAATGATATGGATATAAGCCAAGTTCCACCAATACTTAAAGCAATGAGGACCCAAATAAAAGTATTCAATAAAATTTTCCATGAAAATTTCACACTAACTCCCATTGTATATCCGAAACTCTGTTTCGGATACTGCCTTAAATCAGGGAGTGAAATTGCTCTATTTTTCACACGAAACCTCCAATCGATATCCTACCTTATAAACCGATACTATTTTATCTTCCCAGCCAAGTTTCTTTCTTATACGCTGAATATGTAAGTCCACGGTTCTAGTATCTCCTTGGTACTCTTCCTCCCATACATACTCGTATATCTTCTCTCTAAAAAGAGCTATATTTCGGTTTTCAATGAGTAATAGTAAAAGTTTAAATTCTTTTTGGGTTAATGGAACTTCAATACCATTTTTCTTTACAAGCATGGATGCTGTATCCACTGTAACACTATCAATTTCTATAACTGTATCACGCTTATAATATCGTCTTAGTACAGTCTCTACTCTTGCCAATAATTCAGCAATTTCAAATGGCTTCACTATATAATCATCTGCCCCCATTTTTAATCCTTTTACCTTGTCTTCTAACTTTCCCTTTGCTGTTAGAAAAATAACGGGAATATCTTGTGGTCTAACATATTCCATTATTTCGTAACCATCTATTTTAGGTAACATGATATCTAGTATAATCAAATCATATCTTTTTGTTTCAATCATATCTGCTGCTTGAACTCCATCATAAGCTGTCTCACATTGATATCCCGATGAATTCAGACTAATTTTTATTAAATTCGATATGGCTTTTTCATCTTCTACAATCAAAATAGTGTTCATAATTAGCGTAAACTCCCTTCAATAAACATGTTATCTCAATTATGTATCTAATTTGTATCTAAAAGATTTAGACAATAAAAAAAGAATAACTAATTTATTACTTGTCATTAATTATTCTTTATATAAAAAGTTTTTTTTTTTAACAAGAAAAATAAATTATAGGATACAAATCAATTCAATTATTATGAATTGACTACATTTATTTCACATTTATATCAATATAACATAACTTTTCTTTCTGATAAACCTAATTCGGTAATTTAGATGTGGAAATTCGTTCTAATTAAAATCCAATCACAAAACATTTTCTGAATCCAGAACCAGAATCTACATCCATATGCATGATAACCACCTTTTTCAAGACTTTTGCACATGTTCTTATTTAATTCTACATCATCCTCGACTACCAGTATCTGTATCATACAATTAACTCCTCCATATTATCTATTCATTCTTACAATACTACCATCAAAATATTAATCAAATGTTAATTGAATTTTTTTGATGTCTAATTGCTAAAAGGTAAGCCACTTGACAAAAGTTAATATCATTGTCAAAAGGCTTACCCTTTATATTATATTTTCATTTAGTTTGTAGCTGTCACTTTTATCAAAACTAGCTCCATCAGGTAAATTAAGCTGGCGTTACTTGAAACAAATTTTGTCCTCCAAGTTCTGAGAATGAGTGCTTACAAAAGTTCAATTGTATAACTTCTCTCAAATATCTCTTTACTTTTAAGTGTATTAGACCATTCTCTTTGCTCTAATGTACCATTAAAAGTAGCACTATCACTTCTACCATACCATGGTTCTATACAAATAAAAGGTGCACTCCTTTTTGATGGTGACCATAGGCCAAATAGCGGAGCATCAAACGACACTGATACATATGCTTTCTTATTTGGTCCTACGAATGATATTCTCTGAGTTTGGTTCTGCTCTATAATAAGTGCATCGTTATCAAATATTGTATCTGTTATATGAAACACACCATTAGTGGTATCTAATGCATGTACAGTTTTATCTATGTATCCATTCTCATCTACAAGTAAGTATGTAATCGGATTATTAGTATGAAAATCAATGGAATAATCCGTTTGTTTCTCATTATCATATAGTGGACAGAGGAACGCTGGATGAGCTCCTATAGAAAAATGCATGATGTCTGTTCCCTTATTCTTTACTTTCCACATAACAATAACTTTGGTATCTTCTAGCTTATATCCAATATCTAATATAAAATCAAAGGGATATACCATTCTTGTAACGTCACTCGATATCAGTCTATGCCAGATTTCATCCTCTTTACTACTAAGTAATTCAAATTCGCAATTCCTGGCAAATCCATGTTGCCTCATAGGGTATGTACTTCCATTATACTTATATTCATTATTCTTAAGCTTTCCTACGAAAGGAAATAACACTGGTGATTGTCCTGTCCAAAACGCTGCGTTTCCATCCCAAAGATAATTAAAATTTGTATCATTTTTACTCAGTTCAGTAAGTTCAGCACCAAGGTCATTAACCTTAATTGTAATTTTATCATTTGATAAAATATAAGTTTTCCCCATTATTTCTTTTCCCTTTCTTTCATGTTAAATATGGTGATTATACATCATAATACTTTTTTATATTGTCATTTATCAAGGAATAAATTGCGATTTTCCCCAAAAATACCTTTTGATACTATTCTACCAACACTAATCAAAACGTTATTTAGATTTTACCATTTTTATTCAAAAAGAAAAGAACTTCAGTTATTACTTCATTAGTTTTATAGGGATAAAAGTCTCCATCTGCGCAAAACCTTGTGCTTTAATAATTTCAGGAGGTGTTATGATATGTCCCATACTATAATGATTTGGTCTTTCATCAATACTAAAAATTTCTGACTTCTCTATATATTCTAAGGCTTCTTTATATAATTTTTCTCCCTCTTTATCATCCCCGTCTCTATAAACATAGGTCAAATAATATCCCCCATCAAAATCAACGACTTCAAATCCACCATTATCCGTACCTTCACACAATGCCCACCACCATACAAATCCATTCTCTTTTTGATCATAAAAAAGAAAATCACGTGGCGTAAAATCATCTCTAGGTATTGGCTTAATTGTTGAAAAATACTTGTCGAACTTTCCTAAAATTCCTTCTGATGTAAAATCCATATTTTTATCTACACCTGATGATGCTGCTTTAAAGGGTGGTATAGAAATAATTCTAAACTGAGACATTGTAATATCCTCCTTAATTTTTCACATTATTATTGAATTCTTATACACTATTTATCTTAGCAAAAGATGGTATTTCCATTTTACTACAATTACATTCATTTGTCATTGCATTTTTTTAATAATATGTTATAAAATGGAATTTGAATGCAGAAAGATTTTACTATAATACAAAAGAAACACTATGAACATTCTCTTTCATAGTGTTTCTTTTGTGAGCATATTATTATCTTCTAGTCGAATCTAGCTAATATTGACTTAGCTAGATTAACTTACGAAGTAACTTGGCATTATTTAATTTATCTTTTTAACGCTTTCATTTATAAGTAATTGGGGCTTTAAGCAAATTACTTCCGATTGGATATTTTTATTGCTAATATTTTTAAACAATAATCTACAAGCGTTTCTAGCTAGCTTTCCCAAATCCTGGTCTATTGTTGTAATACTTGGAGATACAACAAAATTATGTAGAGTATTATCATAGCTAATAATGGAATAATCATCTGGAACTTTTTTGCCGCATTCATTGAGATATTTCAAAAATCCAAGGGTCATCATATCATTACATATAAATACTGCTGTTAAATCACTATTCACAATTTCTTTTCCCGCATTGTATCCGCCAATATATTTATATTCACCATCATATATATACTTATCATCCACAGGCAAATCAAATTGCTTCATAGCTTTTTTATAACCAGTAACTCGAGAATTAGTTATGGATTTAGAATCTCCATATCCTATACAACCAATCTTTTTATGACCGCTTTTTACTAACATTGATATAGCCTGTAGTGAACCATCTATATTATCAATATATACTTTGTTACAATCAATATTATCCAAATAACGGTCTACCATTACATATGGAATTGGAAGTGTGCTTAAACATTCCTCAATCTTCTCATAGTCTTCATAATATCCATTACTTGGTGTATAAAGAATACCATCCACACCTCTAGATACTAATAAATGCAATAGTTCAATATCTACCTTAGAATTTTCATCTGAGTTAACTATCATTATTGTATATCCTTTTTTACGGCAATACTCTTCTATTTTTTTAGACAATGATGAAAAGAATATATTTTCAATATCAGGAATAATTAATCCCACTACATTTGATTTCTTAGTAACCAAACTTCTTGCCTGTTGATTAACGGTATAATTATATCTTTTAGCAACATCAATTATTCTTTCCTTTGTTGCATCTGCAATTCTGCAATCTTTTTGATTTAATACTAAAGAAACTGCTGCAACACTAACCCCAGCTTCACGTGCAATATCTTTTATTGTAATTTTCATTTCTGCAACCTCCAGACAAAGAATCCTTTACAATATATTACCACATAAACTTAGTAAAATCTATTCTATAAGAATAAAATCATTGATAATATAAACATAAATATAACACCAGTAAACATTGGTATAGAAGTACGCTTAACAAGCTCTAAAGGATTTATCTTAACTGTACCAGAAACAATTACAACAACTGCTGCTACAGGAGATACTGCTCTTATGATGTTTCCAGCTAAAGCCATAGGTATTGTGACCGCTAAAGCACTGATTCCTGCTGCTGTTGCTAAAGGCATCATCAAAGGAACTAATGCATAAAATAATGCAGTCCCACTTCCACTTAATATTACGATTAATATTGTTAATCCAACTAAAATAAGTGGTAATACAAATCCTAATCCTGACCCTTTTATCTCAAGCATGGTAGTTTGCAATGTTGAAATCAGACCAATAGATTTAAGACCTGATACATAAACTGTGGCTGCCACTAATAGTGCAACAATTGACATAGAACTACCCATCCCCTTAAAGAAGGACTCGGTTTTATTAACGGCTTCTGCTACACTTTTTTTATTTACTGCTTCACATATAATAGCAACTACAAAAGAAAATACTGCTGCAAGTTCCACACCAATATTCACAGTAGAACCTATAAATATATCAAGTAGGTAGATAGATATTAGTAGTAATATAGGGAATATGGGTAAAAGTGTATATACAAAACGATATAGTTTACCTCCCTTTATTTCATTTATATCCTTTGCTACCTCTAATTCTAACTCTTTTTTGTGTTGGCTTGCAGTTTTTTTATCCATATATTTTTGCCAGAAGAAATGAGCTATT
The DNA here is from genome assembly GCA_023387635.1 of Bacillota bacterium. Classification (GTDB taxonomy): domain Bacteria; phylum Bacillota; class Clostridia; order Lachnospirales; family Lachnospiraceae; genus Anaerocolumna. Next base: position 5,797 of record JAEWHU010000305.1, on the reverse strand, counting down.
GCCATAATAATTAATGTTGGAATAGAAACAATGGCATGATACTTAAGAACGTAATCCGATACTGTTAGTCCTAAAAATTCAGGATATTTCGCAAGTTCAGTTGCTATAGCCACATTATCTCCTCCCAAAGGGGTTGGCATTACTGTTGCTGTTGTAGCAATTACAGCCCCTATGGTAAGAGGTGACATTCCGGTCTGACGAAGCACTGGATATAAGGTTGCCAATAAAACAATGGCTAAATTAGAAGCACTTGGCATTACTAACGATAGCATATTACCAATTAAGAATACTACAGGAACTAATATATATACAGATCGAATCTTTTTGATTGGCTTTATTAAAGTATTAACAGTAACTTCATTTGCACCAATTGCTGACATGTATGAGGTGTATCCACCTAATATCATTATAATAAAACCTGCTGAATTAAGTGATGATTTAAATTCATTAATAATTACCAGTAATGGATCTAAGATAGGTAATCCTGATGATGTAAAATTATCACCACCAACAGCTTGTCCTGTTAATGTTGCAATATACATTAATACAACACCCATTCCAAACATGGTTATCTTTATATCCATTTTTTTAATTAACATAACAATTACAATAATAATTGATATTAATGCAACACTATACATCATAAAGTTATTCATATAACATTATTTCCTTCCAGTTGTTATTCAACAGGCTTTATCATTAATCTAAGCATTATTAATTACATTTACGAATAGATTCTTTGAACCATTCACGGAATTTATCTTGGTCGATGTCCATACAAACCTTAGCATTATTAGGTTTATTTAAATAACCTTTTAAATCAACTAATGTACATCCTGCTGTCATAGAACCTGCAAGTTCAACATCAATATAAGTTTCAACGACCTCATATAATTCTGGAGCAAGAATGTAAGCTAGTGCAGTACTGTCATACATTTTTAAACCTGTGTTAAAAGAACCGCCACGATATTTTTTAAATAAGGAGTATGCCATTTCTCCTGTTTTATTCATAGTTCTGATTTCTTCACTGTCCTCAGGTAATACTAACGCTTTTATACCTACATCAAGGCCAAGCATAGTTATATCAAGTCCACTGTGGAAAAGAATATGTGCTGCTTCAGGATCAACGGCAACATTATATTCTGACATAACGCCTTTATTTCCACGGCTAGCACTACCACCCATCATAACCACTTCTTTAATATTCTCTTTTACTTCTGGATATACTTTTAGTAAAAGTGCAATGTTAGTTAATGGACCAATAGCAACAATTGTAACTGGCTCTTTACTTTCCATTATAACTCTATACATAGCATTTACTGCGTTTTCTTTTATTGGTTCCTGTGTTGGTTCTTCAAAATCATAACCTTCCATACCACTTTTTCCATGTACAGAACTAGCATCTTCATATGCTCTAATTAAAGGCTTATCAGCACCTACAGCAACTGGTATATTTTCTTTATTAAAGAACTTTAATAAACGTAGCGTATTGTATGTTGTCTTATCAATTCCAACATTACCCGCAACAGTGGTAATTAATTTCACATCCAATTCCTCTGAGTATAAAGCAATTGCAATTGCTAAAGCATCATCAATACCTGGATCTGTATCTATAATAATAGGTCTTTTATTCATAATTTAGTTCCTCCTTATAATACTCTTTTACTTCATCAAAATATGGAATTGATACTTGAGCACCTTTTTTAGTGACAGTTAACGCTGCTACATCAGACGCAAATCTTAAACCTTCTATAAAGTCTTTATTATTTACTAAGTATCTACATAAAGCTCCGATATAAGAATCTCCTGCCGCTGTTGTATCAACTACTTCTACTTTTCTAGAATTAATATGCTCAAAACCGCCAGCATGATTAGTGATACTTCCATCTGTACCAAGGGTAATAATTACCTCTACACCTTTATTATTAAACACATTCAATGCAGTTTTATAAGTATTTTCATCATCAGGATAAATTCCTGTTAACAACTCACATTCACTTTGATTTACAATAACCAAATCTAAATATTTATATAATTCATCGTCAAACTTTATTGCAGGCGCAGGATTAATAATGGTATATAAACCAAGTTCTTTTGCATACTTAATTGATTTCATAACAACATCCAGATTATTCTCTAATTGTGTTAAGAAGATGTCGCCTTTACTAGAAATCTTATTTAATGTATCTTTAATTGATTCTATATCAAGTGTATGATTAGCACCATTACTTAATATAATTCTATTATCATTATTGCATCTAGTTATAATAGCAACACCAGAGGAAACATCATTTGATATCTCAACGTTTGATACATCTACACCATAATTTCTTAAGTCATCTATTAATTGTTTACCAAAAGCATCATTTCCTACTTTTGCAATCATCTTAACATCTACACCAGCTTTCGCCGCCGCTACAGCCTGATTACCACCCTTACCACCGGAGTTCATAAAGAATCCGTAACCATTCATAGTCTCACCGCTTTTTGGCATATAATCACTTTGTATTGAAAGATCCATGTTTAGACTTCCTAATACTATTAGTTTTTTCATCATCGCCACCTCATTTATATTAAAAACAACCTGTTGTAGTACAAGCGTTTTAAGTTATATAATTACTTTCTAATCTTTTTACGAACATTTATTATGAAATTTTACCATACCTGGTCCAAGTTCCCCTGTAGGTCTTTCGATAAAACCAAACTTTTTATAATAATCAGCTAGACCGGGCGTTGACATTAGTCCAATATATGCCCCATCACATGCCGTTCTTGTAATATATTGCTCTATCCTATCCATTATCATCGAACCAATTTTATTATTTTGATATTCTGGAATAACTACCACATCCTTTATAAAAAAAACGATTCTTCCATCACCTACGACTCTTGCAATCCCTATGGGTTTCCCGTCATCATAAACAACTACTGTGTATAGTGAGTTGTTAAGAGCAACCTTTACGTCCTCATATTCATATTCTTTAAAATTTACACGATTTCTTATATCTATAAATATTTCCGGCGTTAATGAATTATCAATAATTTCTATTTTCATTCTACCACCTTTATTGCTAAAATGAGCGCTATAAAGCGCTCATTTTTTTAAACTTAAAATAATAATACATAAGATAAAACTAAGCAGCTAATAGTTCCAACAATAATTGGCACACTAGTTCTCTTTACTAACTGAACTGGAGTTGCTCCTGTAGAAGATGCAACAATTACAATAACAGCAGCTACTGGAGAGATTGAACGAACTAAGTTGGCAATCATCTGCATTGGTAGGGCTATCATAGCTGGTGATACCCCAGCTGCAGCTGCAACACTTGGGATTAAACCAATCGTAGCATAGAATACGGATAAGCCATTACCACTAATTAATCCAATAATAAATGTAATTCCGCTGAATGCTAACATCATTATGATGCCCGCTCCTTCTAATCCTTGGGCAGAATTCATTAACATATCAACAATACCTAAAGCTTTTAAGCCATTAACAAATACAGTTGCCGCAACCATAATGGATACTACAGATGCTAAACCTGTTCCCATTCCTTTAAAGAATTCCTGAACATCTTGAGTTACCTTAGCAACTTCTCTCTTTCTAAAAGCTTCAAAGATAATACTAACAATTAAACTGATAAAAGTAATGGTTACTAGACCTACTTTTAATGAAGGAAATCCTAAATTAATAATAACTACTAATAACAAAGGTAAAACTGGTAGCAAACCATATATAGTTGGAGGTAAGTCTTCACGCAAACCTTTTAATTCTGTTTTAAAAGCAGTACCCTTTGCTTCATCTCTCTTATCACAATATTTTTGCCATATATAATGAGCAATAGTCATAAGTAGTAAAGTTGGGATAGAGATTAAGGCGTGCTTTCCTACATAATCAAGAATTGTCATGCCAAAAGTTTCTGCTGCAATTACGTTATCTGCTCCAAGAGGAGTAGGCATAATAGTAGCTGTTGTAGCTATAATACCTGCAGCTGTAAGTGGACTCATTCCTACTCTTGTAAGAATAGGGAATAATGTAGCCATTAATAATACACCTAAGCTTGAAGCACTAGGAACCACTAATGACAATAAGTTTCCTAGTAAAAATATAATAGGTACTAAAACATATTTTGATTTAATCTTTCCTAGAGGCTTTAACATGATCTGCACAGTTTTGTCGTTAGCACCTATGTAGGTCATGTAGGTTGAATATCCCATTAGAGTCATAAGTGTTAGACCAATGTTCCCTAATTGGCTTAAAAAAGCTGTTTCGATATTTTTAAAAATATCAAGTAGCGCAAACCCTGTTGTCGATTCAGCATCTAAAACTGGATGTCCTAAAATAACAGATGCTGCTAATAAAATAATGCCACAAAACAATAATGCAATTGTTGTATTGTATTTTTTTACAATTAATACAGTTAACAATAAGATCGCTGCAATTGAAATGATGATTTCGATCATTTTTTTCTCCTTTTCTTCCTACACGCTTAATCGTGATGGTAAACCGTTTTATCTTTCATGATCACAAAATATCATATTATTAAATAACTGTCAATAAAAATGTTAAAACGTTTAACCACTTTGTTTATTTTAACGTTTTTTATTCAAATTTATTGTTAGTTTTCCACAGTACATTTACCTTTATTTTCATAAAATTAATCTGTTTTAAATATATGCATTATTTTGTAAATTCTCTTTGATAGTATACATAAATTACTTAAATTTTGACATTACCTACAATATTTTCCTAAATTAATTAGAAAAGTCAAATTAATTTGTATTATATGTTCCTATAGAAAGGTTAATATATCTCAAATTTACAAATAAAAAAAACAAGAGATTGCTAATGTTTTAGCAATCTCTTGTTTTTATTTATTATTTTATCTATTATTCATCTTTAAAATAGTTCATATATTCATTATAATTTATTTCGTATAATTATCAAAATATCCTTGAACTAGTACAATAGGCGTACCTTTGTCACCACTTCCTGATGTTAAATCGCATAAGGAACCAATTAGATCGGTCAGACGGCGTGGCGTAGTTCCTTGGGAAGCCATTTGTCCTACTAAATCATTGTCTTTATTACGAATATAATCGGATATTGCATTTTTTAACTCTTCACCTTTTAAATCTGCAAAATCATTATCTGCTAAATATTTTAATTTAATTTCATTTGGCTGACCTTCTAGTCCTGCCGTATAGGCTGGTGATACAACTGGATCTGCAAGTTCCCATATCTTTCCTATTGGATCTTTAAATGCTCCATCCCCATAAACCATTGCTTCTACATGCTTCCCTGTTAATTCAAGAATTCTATTTTGGATTCCTTCTACAATTGGGTCACAGCCTCGTGGGAATAGCTTAACAGAGTCTTCTGTTGCTTTATTACTTCCAAGTAAACCATAGCTTTCATTGTAACCACTACCTTCAATGGAAGTAGTTAATATGTTATCAAGGCTATAAACGATATCTGCCCCTGCAGCTTTTAGCAAACGTTTTGTACGAATACGGCTATGTATGTCACAGCAAAGTACATTTTTTGTGTGCTTAAGTATAGCACGACAGTCATTAGCAAGTATAATTTCTACTTCACAACCTTCATTCTGAATTAATTCTTTATAGTATTCAATATAATCAACACCAGTAAAGGTATGTTTACGATAACCGAATAATTCACGATATTGTTCTTCAGATAACACATCTACCCAAGGATTAATTCCTTTTTCATCTAACATATCAAGATCAACAAGATGATTTCCTACTTCATCAGATGGATAACTTAACATTAATA
>JAEWHU010000300.1 GCA_023387635.1 Bacillota bacterium | reverse complement strand
TACAATATACACCATAAAACTCAACCTATTATTTACAATTAGCTTTTAATCATATTAGTTTAATAAGTTAATCCCCCTAAAAAAAATAATTTCCAAATCCCCCTTGACATACCAAAATTTAGGTGATATATTATACTAACATACTATTCATATCGACTAAGTATGAATTAAAATCAAAGGATACCAATTACATGGATTATAAGTTTATTCTAGAATATATTCCTCATTATATTGAGGCGGGAAAATTAACACTAACCCTTTCTTTTTACGGTATTAGCTTATCCTTAATTATTGGATTGTTAGCCAGTTTAATCATTTATTATCAAATACCGATTCTTAGTAGAATTACGAAAGTTTACATAGAGACTTCTAGAAATACTCCCCTATTGATACAATTGTTTTTCTTGTATTACGGCTTACCTAAGATGGGAATTTTACTAAGCGCCAAAGCTTGCGCAATTATTGGATTATCCTTTTTAGGTGGAAGTTATATGGCAGAATCTTTTCGAAGTGGTTTAGAAGCAGTATCTGTTTCCCAGATAGAATCTGGCCTTAGTATCGGCCTTACCAGATTGCAGGTAATACGTTTCGTAATATTTCCACAAGCATTTGCAATCGCTATACCTAGTCTTGGAGCCAATGGAATCTTTCTTCTAAAAGAAACCTCACTATTTAGTGCCGTTGCCTTAGCAGATTTAATGTTCGTAGCAAAAGATTTAATTGGTTTGTATTACAAGACGACAGAAAGCTTATTTATGCTTGTAATATCTTATCTTATTATTTTGCTCCCACTTTCTATACTTTTATCAGTGATTGAAAGGAGGATACGTTATGCAGGATATGGGAATTAGAATTTTATTTCAAGGGAGGAACCTTGAGAGGTTACTTAGTGGATTATTGGTTTCTTTTAGAATAGCCATTATCGCTATTATTTTATCTAGTATACTTGGAATTTTATTCGGTGTAATAATGACCACGAAGAACATATGGGTACGTGTGATATGTAGAATTTATCTAGAAGCAATACGTATTATCCCTGTACTTGTTTGGCTATTTATATTTTATTTTGGTGTAACCAAAGTGTTTCGAATACATCTTGATGGGGTAGTTGTATGTATTATTGTGTTTACCTTGTGGGGCATCGCCGAAATGGGCGATATCGTTCGAGGTGCAATTACCTCCCTCCCAAAACACCAATTTGATAGTGGTAAAGCATTAGGGCTTACAAATGCTAGGATATATTATCACATCATTATTCCACAAGCGGTAAAGAGAATGCTTCCTGGTGCAATTAATTTAGCTACTAGAATGATAAAAACCACATCTCTTGCTGTGTTAATTGGAGTGATTGAAGTTTTAAAAGTAGGTCAACAAATTATTGAGACTTCTATACTAAAAAGTCCTACTGCTTCATTTTATGTTTATGGTTTTATTTTTCTTTTATATTTTATAATCTGTTATCCTATTTCACTTTTATCAAAGAAATTAGAAAAGAAATGGGAGAACTAGGAGGATTTATATGACAAACAGCGAACCCATATTAGAGATTAAGAATCTTCATAAATCGTATGAAGGAAACTTAGATATTATTAAAGACCTATCCTTAACCATACACAAAGGAGAAGTAGTAGTTATCCTTGGTCCATCAGGATGTGGCAAAAGCACCTTACTAAGATGTATCAATGGACTAGAGGACTTCGCTTCAGGAGAAATCTCATTAACTGGTACCTCAATCTCAGATAATAAGAAGAATCTACCTATGATCAGACAACGTATTGGCATGGTATTTCAAAGTTACGACTTATTCCCACATATGAATGTTCTAGATAACATACTCCTTGGGCCTATGAAAGCACAAGGTAGAAAAAAAGAGGAAGTGGTAAAACAAGCAGAACTTCTTCTTGATAGAGTGGGATTAATTGACAAAAAGGCTTCCTATCCAAGACAATTGTCTGGTGGTCAAAAGCAAAGGGTTGCAATTGTTCGTGCACTTTGTATAAATCCTGAGATTATGTTATTCGACGAAGTCACTGCTGCACTTGATCCTGAGATGGTAAGAGAGGTTCTTGATGTTATGTTAGAACTTGCAAGTGAAGGAACAACAATGGCAATCGTAACCCATGAGATGAAATTCGCCGAAGCTGTGGCTGATCGAATTATCTTTATGGATGAAGGAGTTATTGTGGAAGAATCCACTCCAAAAGAATTTTTCCACAACCCTAAGACAGAACGCGCTAAGCGCTTCTTAAATATATTTAATTATTAAAAAGAGGAGAGAATTTTATGAAAAATGGAAAGAAATTATTATCACTTGTACTAGTTCTAATTTTTACACTTGGAGTACTTAGTGGCTGTTCTACTAACAAAGATAAGGCTGTATTCAACTCACTTGATACCATTAAGAAAAATGGCAAAATTAAAATCGGTGTTTTTAGTGACAAACCGCCTTTTGGCTTTATAGACGAGAATGGGGATAACCAAGGGTTTGATGTGTATATTGCCAAACGCATTGCAAAAGACCTATTAGGCGATGAAAAAGCATTAGAGCTAGTACTCGTAGAAGCGGCTAGCCGTGTTGAATACCTTGAAACAGGTAAGGTTGATATTATCCTAGCTAACTTCACTGTTACAGAAGAAAGAAAAGAAAAAGTAGATTTTACTAACCCATATATGAAAGTTTCCCTTGGTGTTGTATCAAAAGATGATTCTTTAATCACTGACGTTTCACAGCTTGAAGGCAAAACACTAATTGTTAATAAGGGTACTACTGCTGAAACCTTCTTTACAGAGAATTATCCTAATATTGAGTTATTAAAATTTGATCATAATACAGAAGCATTTAATGCCTTAAAAGATGGCCGTGGGGATGCTCTTGCACATGATAATACTTTATTATTTGCTTGGGCAATTGAGAATGATGGTTTTACTACTGGTATTGAAGCTCTCGGCAGTCTTGATTATATCGCACCTGCTGTCTCAAAAGGTAATACAGAATTACTTAATTGGATAAATGAAGAATTAACTGTTCTTGGTAAACAAAACTTTATTCACGAAGCTTATGATGCCACTTTATTACCTGCATATGGTGATACTGTAGATCCTGAATCTGTAGTAATTGAGGGCGGTATTATAGAATAGTTTCATCCCTAATTTGCTTATATGTACTTTTTATATAGATTTGTTTTTCATGTAACTCCTAATTAAAAAGAGTATGGCTTGGCTAAGTCATACTCTTTTTGCTGCCTTTATGTAATCTCCCCAAGTTATTACTTTATCTCAAATGCCATAAAATCTATACTGAAGTGCCTTTTTTTGTTTCCATATATTTATATTTATTCAATATGATTTAAGTATACAATTACCCTATCCTGTCTTTCTACAATTATTTTCTCAATAATTCTTTTTAATATCCTATTCGTAAGATATTCTTTAATCCAATTATTATCTTTCTCCATCTTGTCCCTAATTTCCTGCAAGATAATCTCATTGCTTTTTAATACATCACCATACTCACCCTCACCGTTTGGGTTTGAAAGTTTCTGTTCGTAATAGGTGATTTCTTCTTGTATTTTTTTCACTTCGATTTTCAATTCATCCATGGTAATAATATCATTACTGTAGAGCATTATGTATTTATCTTTCTTTTTTCTACTTTTATGTAATTCTTGTTCATAGTCTTTTGGACAGGATGAAACGTATTGATATTGCATTAATTGTTTATTAATTTCTTTCATAAAATAACTTTGGGTATATCCGTTTTCATTTAATATTGTGTGCAAATATTCACATATCTTATCTAATAAGACATCCTCATCCATTGTACTCGTATTAGGACATGCATGTGCTCCAACCCCATTTCTCCTTGTACAAACCCACTTAATATAGGTATTTTTATAGGTCCTTACAATTCTTCGAAATATACTACCACAATCACCACAATATATCAGCTTGCTAAATATATAAGTGTCAACTTCCCTTTCATCCCTTTGTTGAAAGCTATATTTTCTTTCAAGTAATAGCTTTTTGGCATGTAAGAATTCTTCATTATCAATGATTTGTAGTTCATCGCGCTTTGTAATATACCATTCTTGTCTGTTTCTTGCCGTTCGTTTACCAGTAAGAAAATCCTGTATTTCTTCTTTTCCATTAATAATATTTCCAATATATATTTCATTACTTAATAAACGAAGAACTCCATTCTGTGTCCAATTGCACCCTCTTTTTGTTAATATTCCTTCATTATTTAGGATTTTTGCAATGCGATTGGTTCCATACCCCTCTTTGGTATACATACGATAAATTCTTTTTACTACATATGCCTCAAGTTCATTGATGGTTAAATTAAAGTAATCTCCAGATACTTTATCATATCCATAAATCATATTGGGTACTCTGCCCTTTATGGCATTCTGTTTCTTACCAAATTTAACTCTTTTTGAAGTATTAGAGCTTTCCTCTTGCGCTATGGCGCTTAACATGGTTAGCATGAATTCTGAACTCTGTGAAGAAGTTTGATCATAATTTACAAACACAACCTCGATTCCTAATGCTCTTAGTTTCCTTACACTAGTTAAAAAATCCACTGTATTTCTAGCGAGCCTAGACACATCCTTAATTAATACTTGATTAAACTCTCCTTTGTTTGCATCTTGTAACAATCTTAATAGTTCTGTTCTGTTTTTAAGTTTGGTACCTGATTTACCTTCATCAGCATATATTCTTATAAGTTCAATTTCGTTCTTTTTGGTATAACTTTGGAAAAAGGATTGTTGGCTAGAAAGGCTATCAAGCTGCTCGTCCTTTTTTGTAGATACCCTACAATAAGCAACTGCCTTTATGATAG
>JAEWHU010000073.1 GCA_023387635.1 Bacillota bacterium | reverse complement strand
AAATAATTCCATTGAACTTGTTATTACTGACATCAAGATGCCTGTTTTAAATGGTCTGGACTTGATTGAGGAATTGAAAAAAGAGTTTCCTTCTATTAGATTCTGCGTTTTAAGTTCTTATGATGATTTTGGTTATGTAAAAAGTGCATTAAAAGCTGGAGCTCTTGATTACATATTAAAGGCAGAGATGAGATTAGATGATTTGTCTCAGATATTAGTGAAAGTACAAAACAGTATCCTTATGGAAAAAAAGTATTCCAAAGATTTGGATAACGTGAATAATGATATCGTAAAACTAACCTCTCTATATAAAGAATATATTAAAAATGAAGAGGTCATAGAAGTAGAATCATTTATAAATAAACTAAATCCTTCTTTGACATTGGACAATCTTATGATTGTTATATTTACTGTACATAATGAAATTGGTGACTCTAATAAGCGTATTGCCTCGGTAGCCATGGACACTATATTGTCTAATAATTATATAGGAGTATCTTTTCCTATTGAACATGAATGTTTTGTTATTCTTTATAACTCAACTGCCAAAATACTTGATAATCAAGAGGAAGAGTATATTAAACTTATATCTATATTAAGTAATAACTTATCTAGTTATGAACAATTACCTTTAAGTGATAGTGTTCTGCTGCCATTTAACTCAAACAAATCCTTAAAAAGTACCATAGATTCTGGTGTTAAGACTATTCAATTTTGCAGTTTTTATGGTATCAATAGCAATAAACTAAGATTTGATACAGAACAGCACTCCAATAAGGCAGCACTGTATGAATCAATTCAAAAGCACATGGATCTAAGAGATTATGATAAAGTATCACAAGAAATTGTTACCTATATTGAGGACGCATGGGAGAGAAAACTCATACCTTCCAAATTAATGTCTTCTGTAAGAGGAGCTGCTCGTATTCTTTTATCAAATGACATTATCATAAAATCATCCGACCATCAAATGATAGAAAAACTAGATAATTTATTTGAAGATATTAATTTATCTAAAACATACGAGAAATTAAAGGAAAATACCAACGAATTCTTAAGAGAATATATTAATTATTCTAAATCAAAACTTTCGGGTAGATCATTAGCTATACAAACTGCCCTTCAGTATATTGATGATAATTATATGAATAAAATAACTCTAGATGAAGTAGCCAGCTATGTATATTTAAATAGTTCTTATCTTAGTCAACTCTTTCGGAAAGAAATGAGCGTATCTTTTAGTGATTACATAGAAGACGTCCGAATAAAACATGCCAAATCACTTCTAAAGGAAACCGATTATTCTATGAATCAGGTGGCAGAGGCGGTAGGCTTCTCTACACAGAATTATTTTACCAGAATATTCAAGAAATCTACTGGATTAACACCTATAAAGTATAAAAACGTGCACCATAAATAAGATGAATATACTTCAAATATAACCTATACCAAATATATTGCCATTCTTTACTTTTAACTAGAATGGCAATATATTTTTTAAATATTAATTTTATTTATCAGCAATTATAATTCCACATTTATTTTTTATTAAATGTTCACTTAGTTCCTGTCCTGGCAATTTATCCGTAATAATAGAATCTATATTTTCCAAATTTGAAAAGGTCATTAAAGAAACCTCATTAAACTTGGTGTGATCCGCTAGGATGTAGTTCTTTTGACTTTTTTGCAAAGCAGCCTGTTTAATTTCAGTTTCCGAAGGAAAAGAATTGGTGGCCCCTCCAATGATAGATATTCCGGTTGCGGCAAGAAAAGCTTTACTTAAATTGTACTTGCTAAGCACCTCTGCAGAACCTATTCCCGTAAAGGATAAGGTCTCACGATTTAAAACTCCAGATAATGATATCACATTGATATTGGAGTATGGAACGGAACGCATAATTACTTCTATACTATTGGTTAGGATTGTCAGATTCTTGGTATTCTTTATATACTCAATCATATGAAATGTAGTAGTGCCAGAATCAATAAATATAATATCATTCTCTTCTACTAAATCTGCTGCCTTCTTAGCAATTAATTGCTTTAAATCTAAGTTACTTATGTTTCGTTTATCAAATGATATAAAAGACTTTACCTCTTCAACAGTAACACCACCATATATTTTCTTAATATTAGGATCCTCCAATAATTCGTCTATATCACGTCTTATGGTATTCTTAGAAACTTGGAATACTTCACATAAATTATCTAACGTTACGGCCTTATGTTTATATATATACTCTCTTATCTCTTCTATTCTTGTGGTTCTCATAATTCTCCTCATTTCTGGGCTGCTTTTTGCGCATATCAAGTTTGTGGACGCAGCGCAGACTATCTAATTTTATATTGCAATCTACTAGCATTATAACCAATACTTCACAAAAAAACAATCAAAATATAAAGAAAATGCTAAAACATCACCAAAATGTGCCTATACCAATGGTAAACTATATGATATAACTTTAGTATATTCTTATTAAATCTACGAAGGAGGAGGTTACATATATGCCACTTGTTAACATGTCAGAGCTTTTATCCAATGCCCAAAAAGATAACTATGGTGTTGGTGCTTTCAGTGTTGCTAACATGGAAATGGTGATGGGAGCCATTAAAGCTGCCGAGGAATTGCAGTCACCAATTATTCTCCAAATAGCTCAGGTTCGACTTCTTTATTCCCCGCTAGCTCTCATTGGTCCACTGATGGTAGCTGCAGCTAAGGAAGCAAAAGTACCTGTTGCAATACACCTAGATCATGGTTTAGATATTGACACCGTAAAACAAGCACTAGAGATTGGTTTTACATCGGTTATGATTGATGCTTCTCACTTACCAATTGAAAAAAACATTGAAATGGTTCAAAAAGTGAAAGCAATCGCAGACAATTACGGTGCAGATGTAGAAGGCGAAGTTGGTATATTATCCGGTAGCGAAGATGGAAGTGTGAACCATAAGGCACTGTATTCCCATCCGGATGAAGTAGAAAAACTATATGAAAGAACTCACTTAGATGCTATCGCCCTATCCATTGGAAATACTCATGGCATTTACAAAGAAGCACCACAACTAGATTTTGAAATCTTAACACAAGCAAAGAAACGGGTTCCAATACCTTTAGTTCTTCATGGCGGTTCTGGTATAAGTGACGAAGATTTTAGAAAATGCATCACTTTAGGAATTCGAAAGATAAACATAGCAACAGCAACCTTTCATTCCGTAGAAAGTGCAGTAAGAAACTATTGTAATAATGACAAACAAGATTATTTCAAAATGAGTGCTGTAATGGTTGACGCCGCTTATGATAATGTAAGCAAACATATTAAGATATTCCAAAGTGACCATAAGGCATGAACTTAAAACTAGGTAATTGCGAAACTCTTTATTTGTACGAATTTCATATGCACTTTATACGAATTCCTCCGCTCCAACGCTCATTCCGCTTAACTTCCGCTCCGGAATTGTATAAATCGCATATGAATTATTGACAATTTTGACGTTTCGCAATTACCAATGAACTTAAAACAATTGAAAGGAAGATAGGCTATGGGATACATTAATTTTGATAATACAAAAAAGTTAGACTTAATACTAATCGGCCGTGTAGCCATTGATTTTAATCCAACTGATTATTATAAACCACTTTCACAAAGTACTACTTTTAAAAAATATTTAGGTGGTTCACCAGCAAATATTGCTGTAGGTATTGCACGCCTAGGGAAAAAAGTAGGTTTCATTGGTAAAGTTTCTGATGATCAATTTGGAGACTTTGTAACAGATTTTTTTAAGAATGAGGGTATTGATACTTCTCATATTACCAGATGTACGGGCGGTGAAAAATTAGGTTTAACTTTTACAGAAATTCTAAGTGAAACTAAAAGTAGCATTCTAATGTACCGCGATTGTATTGCTGATTTACAATTAGATGTTAATGATATAGATGAGGCCTATATTAAAGATAGCAAAGCTATTTTAATATCTGGCACTGCCCTTTCTGAAAGCCCTTCTAGGGAGGCGGCTTTAAAAGCCCTTGCATTAGCCAAGAAACATAACGTAAAGGTAATATTTGATATCGATTATCGTGCATACAACTGGAAAAATCCTGATGAAATAGCTATCTACTACTCCATGGTTGCAAAAGAAAGCGATATAATATTAGGTTCTAGAGAAGAATTTGATTTAACTGAACATTTAATTGAGAAAGGAAGAACTGCTAGCCAAACAGCTGCTTACTTCCATTCTAAAGGTTGCAAGATTGTTGTAATTAAGCATGGCAAAGAAGGTTCTACTGCATATACCGATGATGGAAACCATTACAGTATTAAACCTTTTCCTGTAAAACTGCTAAAATCCTTTGGTGGTGGTGATGGATACGCATCTGCCTTCTTGTATGGTTTATTGGAGGGCGCAGATATTATAGATGCTCTTGAATTAGGAAGTGCTTCTGCTGCTATGTTAGTTGCCAGTCATGCATGCTCAAAAGACATGCCAAACCTAGAAGCATTGACCGCTTTCATAAAAGAAAGCAAAGACAAGCATGGAGACATGATAGCAAGAATATAAATATTCTCGAATGTAATCATTCTATAATATAAATATTTTCGAATTTAAACATTATAGAATTTAAACATTTTCGAATGTAATCCCATGGTATATTCATATAACACAAGGTTTTCTAAGTAAAACTTTGATTACATATATCTAAAACAATTTCTACACAGAAAAGGAGACTAATATGGAAATAATAAAATATTATGCGGGTGGTCAATACCACGAATCAAAAACAGACAAATTCTATGATGTTTACGATCCTAGTACTGGAGAAGTAACGGCAAAGGTTCCTTGTTGTACAGAAGATGAAGTGAACAAAGTAATCACTATTGCCAAAGAAGCTTATAAATCTTGGTCAAAAATCCCCGTTTTAAAGCGCGTACAAACTTTATATAATGTACGTGATCTACTGATTAAACATAGAGAAGAACTTACTTTATTAGTTGCAAAAGAACACGGTAAGGTATGGAGTGAGGCAGAAGGAGATGTTCTAAAAGCACAAGAAGGTACAGAACTTGCTTGTTCCGCTCCATCTCTTATGATGGGTGAGTCTTTAATGAATACTTCCACAGGATATGATACTACTCTTTACCGTGAATCCCTAGGTGTATTTGCAGGTATTACTCCTTTTAACTTCCCTGCTATGATTCCATTTGGATGGATGACCCCATTATGTGTAGCTACAGGTAACTGTATCGTACTTAAAGCTTCCAGTTCGACTCCTCGTACTGCTTTAAGAATTGCTGAATTATACAAAGAAGCAGGCGTTCCAGATGGCGTTGTAAATGTAATTACATGTAGTAGAGATGAATCAGAATTATTCCTAACACATCCTGATATAAAAGGAATTTCATTTGTAGGAACAACAGGCGTTGGTAAACACATATATGGTATTGCAGCTTCTAATGGAAAAAGAGTTCAGGCCTTGTGTGAAGCAAAGAACCATGCTTTGGTTATGAATGATGCTGCCATAGATCGTACTGCTGCTAGTATCGTAAACTCAGCATTCGGATGTGCCGGAGAAAGATGTATGGCACTTCCTGTCGTTGTTGCAGAAGATGGTATCGCTGATGCTTTAGTAGAAAAAATTGTTGAGTTATCTAAAAAACTAAAAATTGGACCTGCTTATGACAAAACTTCTACATTAGGACCTGTAGTAGATAATAAACATAAAGAACGTGTTCTAAACTGGATTCAAAAAGGTATTGATGAAGGTGCTAATTTAATACTCGACGGTAGAAATGTTACGGTTCCTGGATTTGAAAAAGGCTTCTACATTGGACCAACAATTTTTGATAATGTAACAGAGGAAATGACCATTGGATCGGAAGAAATCTTTGGACCAGTACTTTGTATCAAGAGAGTATCAAACTTTGAAGAAGGACTTACTATTATGAATAATAATCAATTTGCAAATGGTTCTGTTATCTTTACTCAAAATGGATATTTTGCTAGAGAATTCGTAAATAGAACCGATGGTGGTATGGTTGGAGTTAACGTTGGAATCCCTGTTCCTGTAGGCGTATTCCCATTCACCGGCCACAAGAACTCCTTCTTTGGCGATTTACACTGCCTAGGAAAAGATGGTGTAAGATTCTATACTGAAAGCAAAACTGTTACAACAAAATGGTTTGATGAAGAAGAGAAAAAGAGTACAAAAGTTAGTACTTGGGATGGAACCATCTAATATATGTATGAAACATATTACATATGGAATAAAGACAAGAGTGAAAGAAAATATAAATTTAGAAGGATTGCCACGATGTGATTCTTTCACTCATATTAATGTGGCAGTATCGCAGACGAGTCCGCGATATACAATGGGTGTAAAATATGAATAAACAATTTGGTTACCCAACGTTTGATGAAAGTGGTAAAAAAGTACTCACAACAACAGATGGAATTTATAAAGATATGTTAATGAATATTACAGTCTACAATATGAAATCTGGGGACGTAAAAGAATTCTATCTTGAGAAGGAAGAGCAAGCTATTCTTCTTGTAACAGGAGAAATAGAATATAAATGGAATAATGAAACTAGGAAAGTAAAAAGAAGTGATTTCTTTAAAGAAAGCTTATATTGTCTTCATGTATGTAAAGGTGTTAGCGTAACCATCACTGCATCTTCCGATACTGAGATTCTTGTTCAATCCACCGAGAATGAAAAAGAGTTCTCCCCAGTATTCTACACTCCAAAAGACTGTGTGGAAGCATTAGCTGGAGCAGATTTATGCGATGGAACTGCACGTCGTATGGTTAGAACTGCTTTTGACTACAAGAATGCTCCTTACTCTAATATGGTATTAGGTGAAACAATCAGCTTCCAGGGAGGATGGTCAGGCTATATTCCTCATCATCATCCACAACCAGAAGTCTATTATTATCGTTTTGATAAGCCTCAAGGCTTTGGTGCATGTTTTATTGGAGATGATGTATTCAAAATAAAAGACGGTAGTTTTAGCGCTCTTACACCAGGTAAAACACATCCACAGGTAACAGCACCTGGATACCCTATGTATGTTGTATGGATGATTCGCCATCTAGATGGCAATCCATGGACAGATAGAGTAGATGATCCAGAACATTTATGGATGGTTGATACACCAATTGTTTACCGTTAATTAGCACTATAAGAACCTTGGTAGTTTTTATCAAGGTTCTTTTTTTACGCAACAAAAAAGTCCTAACCCAGCAATTACCAAGATTGCCAAACTAAGACCTTTATATGCGTCTTCAGGGGTTCGAACCCTGGACACCCTGATTAAGAGTCAGGTGCTCTACCAACTGAGCTAAAGACGCTTGTTCATATTTCTGAACGCAAAAATTATTATATATCATAAGACTTTAAATTGCAAGTATTTTTTTAATCTTTTTTTAATTAATTTTTAATTTTATTTTTGTATTAAGTTTATATTATAATTTCTTGGTTTGTTTATATTTGTAGTTTCTAGGTTTATTTCATAACTTTTACTACACAAGTAGCAATTAATCCTCTTTCAGTTTTAATAGTAATTACAGATGTGCCCTTTTTCTTTGCTTTGATTTTACCTGTTGTTTTATTCACAGATACTACCTTTGTATTAGAGCTACTATATGTATAGATTGTACTTGCATATTTGGGTGTGAAACTAGGATTTAAGGTATAAGTTTCTCCAATCCTTAATGTTTTATTCTTTATTATATTAACACTGGTTGGCATATAATATGAAATAGCTTTGTTATAATCTAATAAACCACCTGTAGCCACCTTATTTATTAAACTAGGTATTGGTGTTACTGTATTTAACACACTTTCTTTGGCTTGTAGAAGTGTTATATTAGGATACATGGAATAAACTGTGGCTACTGCCCCCGTTACTTTAATGGTAGCCATTGAAGTTCCACTCATATAACCATATTCCTTATGTGTTAAGGTACTATATACCTTGGTACCTTCTGCTGCTAAATCAATACTTTCCTGACCATAATTAGAAGTAACATGCAATTCATCATCATGTCCCATATTAGCTACAGATATTATATTATTCAATGGATAAGATGCTGGATATATTGGATTGATATCATTATCATTCCCATTACTTCCATTCCCTGCTGCAATAACAAAAAGCATTTCTGATTTTCTTATAACTTTTTCTAAAGCAGGATCATTATACTTCGTACCTAGACTAATATTACATATGTCAGCGCCCATTTTCTCTGCGTATTGTATGGCTTTTATCAAAGATTGTGTATCTCCTGTACCATTACTACCACCAAGGACTTTAAGGGACATAATCTTAACATTTACATTAGAAACTAAGCCGGCTAATATTCCTGCACAATGAGTCCCATGATCATCATAAGTATTATTACTATTATAAACTAGGTTATTATTAGAATAAAAATTCCAACCATATACATCATCTATATATCCATTATTATCATTATCAACTTTATCCCCTTCAATCTCTGCT
>JAEWHU010000063.1 GCA_023387635.1 Bacillota bacterium | reverse complement strand
TATCAAAAAAATTGATACCTAACTCAAGAGCTTTCTTAATAATTGGGCGACTATTCTCCTCATCAAGAACCCACGAATGAATCCACTTATTAGCATCACCAAAACTCATGCATCCAAGGCAAATCCTTGATATATCTAAGCCCGTATTTCCTAATTTCACATACTCCATACAGTTTATCCTCACTTTCTTAACTAAAACTATTCCACATAATCTAATTCATATAATTCATTTGTTTTCATAAGCCACTGTCACTATTAATTCATCTATAACATCCTCAGTTCATATCCACCTCCCCTTAATATGTTATCCAACTTATATAAATTGTATCACATATTTATTATATATATAAGTATCTATATTTAATAAGAATTGATGTTTCTATATATTGCATGTATCACTAATATATGGTTTAATTAATGTTATATATATTTAATCCATCCTGCACTTATTAGCTTAGGAATTATGGGTTAGCTTTATTAGATTCTATTAACACAAGGATACATAAGAAAATAATGAATAGTTTAAAGATAAAAAATAATTGAGCAGAAATTGGAAGTAATTCCAGTTTATATATTTTGCTACAATTACAAATGAAAGGATACTATTATGAATATTATTGAAACCAAAGATTATTATGATTTAAGCAGAAAGGTAGCTAATCTCATTACTGCTCAGATTATTCTAAAACCAACTAGTGTACTAGGTTTAGCTACAGGTTCATCACCTCTAGGTACATATAAACAACTTATTAATTGGTATAATAAAGGTGATATTGATTTCTCTAAAGTGAATACTGTCAATTTAGATGAATATTGTGGTTTATCTACATCGAATGTACAAAGTTATCGTTATTATATGAATCATAATTTATTTGATCATATAAATATTAAGAAGGAAAACACCCATGTTCCTAATGGGCTCGCAGATGATATGGAAGCTGAATGCAAACGATATGATGAGTTAATAACTAATCTAGGTGGAATTGATATGCAGTTACTTGGAATCGGACTAAATGGCCATATCGGTTTTAACGAACCTGATATATCTTTTGAGAAAACTACTCATATTGTAGATTTAGATCACAGTACCATAGAAGCGAATTCAAGATTCTTTGATTCCTTTGATGATGTTCCAAAAAAAGCTATTACCATGGGTATTAAGTCTATTATGCATTCAAAAAAAGTTGTATTAATTGCAAATGGACCAGAAAAAAAAGAAATTTTAGAAAAAGCACTGCATGGTCCTGTTAGTCCTGAAGTACCCGCGTCTATCTTACAGTTCCATCCAGACTTAACTGTTGTTTATTGTTTTAACTAAACAGTAATAAAACCAACATATCTAATTGATGTATTGGCTTACTTATTTTATAATAGGAGGGTTTATATGATACTAAAAAATGCCAATGTATTTGTTAACGGTAACTTTCAAAAAGTAAATGTTAAAGTTGAAAACGGTAGATTTTCTAACATCACGGATAGTTCTATCCCATTTGATGATGATGAATTAGCATGCATGGTAGTTGAACTTGAAGGCAAATTCATCCTACCTGGTTGTATCGATGTACATTCCCATGGTTGTATGGGATATGATTTTATTAATGCAAGTGTTGATGAAATTGAAAAAATGTGTGAATTTTACGCAAGTAATGGAATTACTTCTATTTTAGCAACTACAATGACAATTGATATGGATACCCATAGACAAGCAATGAGAAATATAAAAACTGCTATGGAATCAGATTTAAAAGGTAGTAGAATTGTGGGTATTAATATGGAAGGACCTTTTCTTGGGATAGATAAGCGTGGTGCTCATGACCCTAGATATCTTATGCCGATTGATACTTTAGTATTTGATGAACTCAATGATTTATCTGGTAATAATATAAGAATTATTGATATTGATCCAACACTCCCTGGAGCAATTGACTTTATTGAAAAGTATCATGAATCCATTACTATATCATTAGCTCATACCAGCAGTAATTACCATACTGCAATGGAAGCTTTTGATGCAGGTGCATCCCATGTAACCCACCTGTTTAATGCGATGAACGGTTTGCATCATAGAGAACCAGGAATTGTAGGTGCATTCTCAGATCATGACGCTAACGCTGAATTAATCTGTGACGGAATTCATGTTCATCCAAGTGTTATCCGCTTAATTTATAAAGCTAAATCAGATAAACTTATTTTAATCTCAGATTCTATGTGTGCTGCAGGACTTTCGGATGGAATCTACGAATTAGGTGGCCAAAAGGTTAATGTAAAGGATATGAAAGCAACTCTAGATGATGGAACAATAGCTGGATCCACTGTAAATGTGTATGAAGCTATGAAACGTGCTATTAATTTTGGAGTACCAGCAGCTCAAGCCATTTTAAGTGCTACATTAATTCCTGCAAAATCTATAAAAGCTGATAATGAAATTGGATCTATCAGTGTGGGTAAAAAAGCAGACTTTATCATCACTGATAATGAATATAATATTGAACATGTTTACATTAATGGTCGTAAAGTAATGCAATAAAATACATATATTAAAACAAAAAGAAGGAACTTATAAACCTCAATTATATTGTAGTTTATATGCCCTTCTTTTTTATAATTATTTATTCCAAGTTATTCCTTCACACCACCCAAAGCAACACCCGCTATAATATACTTAGACAAAGAAAAATATACTACAAATAATGGTAATACTGTTAGGGACAATCCCAAATATATTGAACCATACTCAGTCTTGTAGATATCTCCCCTAAGTAAACTTACCATTATCGGCATTGTATATTTATCTTTGTCAGTAAGTAGAATTAACGGCATAAATAGATTGTTCCAACTTCCTACAAATGCAAAAATTGCCTGTGTTGCAATCGCAGGTTTTATAATCGGTAATATTATCCTATTAAATATGTAAAATTCACCACCACCGTCTATTCGCGCCGAATTTACAATATCTATTGATAGCGTAGAGAGCAAGTACTGTCGCATAAAGAACACCGTCGCGGGTGCGGCTATAGCAGGTAATATCAGCGGTAAAAAACTGTTCGTCATATGGATACGATACATAAACTGATAAAAACCAATACTTGTTACCTGTGCAGGTATCATCATTATTGCTAATATAAATGTGAAAAACGGTTGGCGCAACCTCCAGTCATACACTACTAATGCATAAGCAGTAAGTGACGAGAAATATACTGCACAAGCAGTTACACCTATAGAGATTATCATTGAATTTATGAAACCTGTAATAGGATTAAAGCTCTTACCAAGTAATACTTGTAAATTGCTTAATAAATACTTTGAAGGTAACAGTGATATGGCATTCTGCTGAATCTCAAATGTTCCGCGTGTAGCGTTCATAAACATAATCCAAAACGGTAAAATACTTAAAAGCGCCAAGAAAATGCAAACAAAGTAAATAACTATTTTGAACATATGCTTGGATAATTTTATACCTTGTTTCATTCTGTCGCCCTCCTTGCTGCCTTCTTGGCTTTTCTAAAAGATTTCATCTGATTTCTCTTATATTTATTTAGCTGCGCTGCGTCTTTGTCTCGCATAATATAAAAGATTATAGCAGACAGTATAACTATAATAATAAACATAAGTAAACTTGCAGCCGCCGCACGATTATACATATAGCTACCGCTAAACGCTTGATTATATATAAACACACTTGTTGTAAGAGTCGCGTTGTCTGGACCACCAAGGAGGAACAATCTTGGAATATCGAACATCTGTAACCCTCCTATCAGACTTGTAACTAATGTAAAGATGAGTATTGTCCTCAAGTTTGGAAGCGTTACGTAGAGGAACGTTTGTACACCAGATGCACCATCAATCTCCGACGCCTCAAAAAGTTCAGGATTCATACCTAGAACACCTGATATCAGTACTATCATCGTATATCCATACCACATCCAGAACTGGATGAATGCCACAATTCCCCTCGCTGTCCACTTCTGGATAAGAAAGTTTATGGGTCCCTCCGATAAGCCCAATGTTTTTAATAAGTCGTTTACAGGTCCCATCGGATATCCAAACAATGCATTAAACAGTATAGCTATTGTCGCAGCCGTTATTATATTCGGCATATAGAACAAAACTTTGAAAGCACCCTGA
Organism: Bacillota bacterium; assembly: GCA_023387635.1. Classification (GTDB taxonomy): domain Bacteria; phylum Bacillota; class Clostridia; order Lachnospirales; family Lachnospiraceae; genus Anaerocolumna. Next base: position 25,580 of record JAEWHU010000063.1, on the reverse strand, counting down.
CCCTTTATCTTGCGGCGATGACTTGTGAACCACGCAGTAAGTAGAAGCGCCAGAAGTATTTGTGGTATGAAGTTCATTAACCAAATTATCACCGTATTCTTTAATGAAAGCTGAAAAGATGGGTTTTTTAATATCAACTCAAAATTCTGAAATGGATTTTCTAAAAACTCAAAATCTGTTCTTCCCATACCTTTAAAGTCGGTAAAGCCAATAATGACAGTATAGATAGTGGGATATAATGAAAAAATAAGGAACGCAATTACAAAAGGTATACAAAATATATAACCGTATTTAGCATAGCTAACACCCTTACGTCGCATAAGCGTTCACCTCCAATAAAATAGTATATTATTTTGAATACTTCACAATTAATTTTTGAATTTATTTATTCGATCGTCTAGAGATCATGAATGCTTACATTCATGATCTCTAGATTCACGATATGCAATATAATATAGTTACGGGACAATCAAGGGCATTCCCAGAACCCTGATTATTGCTGAATTATTCTACAATTACATCAAGATTATCCGCAACATTTTGTTTAAAGTCGGCTATAGCCTGTTCACGACTCTTGCTACCAGCCGCGTACAAACGTACCTGATCACGCCAGTACGTATTAATTGATTCATCGTACTGTGTTAAGTTCTTACCATTAGCAAATTCACCAGCAGGAACGAATACATCAAACATATTCTGTCCGCCTAGGAAAGGAAGTGAGCCGTCAGACTTCTTCATAACCGCGCCAGAAGCAACAGTATCCTTTGTTCCATCAGGTCCATTAAGTGTGCCATTAGCCCAGAAGTATTGAAGTCCAGTATCGGAACTATCGAGTGTTATCCACTCAATAATATCACCAACAGCTGCTTTAATCTTACTGTCTTTATTACCAAGTACCCATGTACCACCCCAGAAGAATCCTACAGGAGGTTCACATACTGCCCAGTCGCCATATGTACCTTCACCTGGTGCTGCACCGCCGGAATTACCAGCCATAACGTAGTTAATTAGCCATGCAGGACCAAAGAAACCAAAAATTTTCTTCGCGCCGGCATCTTTCATATCAGCAAACCAAGCATCTTGCCAGTCACGAGTATCGTTGTGATAATCGTTATCCATAAGTTGTTTTGAAAGGTCTAAGAATGCCTCACGCTTAGGATCGATACTTAACTTCCCATCAACGATCCATCCCTTCTCTGAGCTATTCTCAACTGGGTGCCATAAGTCACCATCGCCAGAAATAATACCATAGCCTTTTGCTTTTAGATCAGCAGCAGCCTGATAGAATTTATCCCATCCAGGACCAATCTTATCTTTGATTGTCGCAGGCTCATCTGTGCCCCATACATCTTTTGCAAGAGAGCGGCGATAGATGAAAGCACCACCAGTTGCTTGATAACCAAGACCAACAAGATTACCATCAGGGTTTGTTCCGATGTCAACTGTATATTGTGCTATTTCAGACTCTTTAACGAGTTTGTCCACATCAATACCTAGGTCCTTATATGCAGCGGCGTACTTATAGGCATCACCTTGCGTATATTTGAGCACGAATGCAGATTCTGCACAAAATATGTCAGGTGCATCTGCACCACCGCCTGCTAGTGCTTGGTCAAGGGCTGGTTGGTATGCACCCTCTGTGGTAGCAATAATAGTAGTTTTGATCTCGTAAGGAAAGTCTGGATGAAGTTCTTTGTATTTTTCAATCATTTTGGGAACTTCTTCCGTAAAACTCCAAATGTTAATAACTTTAACGTTTGGATCATTGGTTGCTTCAGTGATATTGCTGGAAACTTTTCCAGCTTTGTCATCAACTGTTCCGCATCCTGCTAATGTCATAGACATTACTAACAGGCAAGCGAGAAATAAAGTAATAAAACGTTTCATGATAATCCTCCTCTAAGTTTGTAAATTTATCAGTTTACATTTAAATAATATACGTTATTTTCCAGTCGTTCTCTTTATATGTTGCTATCTTTTTCTCAAAAATTGCTATTTCATCATTTTATTGTGCAATATATATATAATTATTCAAATCACGCATACCATAACCAATGTTTTAACTACAATCTTTTTTATATTACTGCAAATACAAGTAATATTTAACGAAACTTTCGTATATAATTCGACATAAGAACCATATTTAAAAATGAGAAATTTGCTAAAAAATCAGGTTTATACAAACTAAAAAATATGTATTAAAAGAAATTTTTTATAGTTATTTTGTAACATAAGGTCGAATAAATGCATAGAATATATTGTATTAAAAAAAAGGAGGATAATTTATGTATAATTCAGATTACAACAAATGTAAAGAAGAGCCTAAGAAAGAGCGAAAAGAAGATAACAACTGTGTTACTATAAATATTTTTTGCAATGATAAAAAAAAGGAACACAAAAATAAAGAAGACGATTGTGGTTGTAAAGATGACAAAAGAGAAAATGAACGCAAAGAAGATAATTCCTGCGTTACAATAAATGTATTTTGCAATGATTGCAAAAAGGATTCCAAGAAAGATGACGACTATAATTGGAAAGATGACAAAAAAGAAAATACCTGTGCTACTATAAATATATTCTGTGAAGATTGCAAAAAGAATTATTAGTAGTAATCCATTATATTATATCTTTTAATAATGCTATTATTTGACTTAGATATAGTATATCCTAAAATTTGCCCGCGCAAGTAGATAGTATTTGCGCGGGCTTATATAAACTTACAACCATTCTCTTAGACAATTATCTAAATTTTCTAACACCCAATATTGTTATATAAAGAGATTTACATTAGATTCTTCTGCATCACCTAGATAGGTAGCAACTCCAGCATATTCAATACCGTCAATAAGTTCTTCCTTCTTAATACCCATAATATCCATGGACATGGTACATGCAACTATCTTTACTCCGCCTGCAATTGCATACTTCATCAAATCTTCTAAGGAATCTACGTTCTTATCCTTCATTACCTTCTTCATCATTTGAGTACCCATTCCAGCCATATTCATCTTAGATAGTTTAAGTTTCTTTGTTCCCCTCGGCATCATAAATCCAAACATTCTATCCATGATGGACTTTTTCACAGATACTTTTTCAGTTTTTCTAAGTGCGTTTAACCCCCAGAAGGTAAAAAACATGGTAACTGGTCTACCCATAGATGCTGCTCCATTTGCAATAATAAAGGAGGCAAGAACTTTATCTAGATCACCGCTAAATACAATCAACGTCTTTCCTTGAGGTAATGTGGCAGTAGTTACATCAGAAGGTGTAGCCTCTTGTTCTAATCCTTTACGAATAATAACTATATTCTCGTTATTCACTCTTTCCTTATTTATAAAAGTATTACCTGTTCTTTTACACCATGTCTCTATATCGCTAGCAAAGCCCATATCTGTAGCAGAAACCTGTAGTAGCTCCCCTTCACTCATCTCAGTTATGGTTTGATTAACCTTCATTATTGGCCCAGGGCATTGCAATCCACAACAGTCTAATACTTTAATTTCTCTAGTTGTATCCTTAATATCATTTAACTGCGATGTATTTATGTTTTCATGGGAATTAACTTGTAGATTTGGGTTCAAATTTGCTTTTTTATTTGTTTCCATACTTATTTCCTCTCCCTTTTCATATTCCACTTCATGATGCATTGATTTATAAAACGAAAGACCACCCGCTAGAATTCTTACATCTTTATATCCATTCTGGATTAATACTCGGGCTGCGTTGTAAGAACGTACGCCAACCGTGCAATATACTATGATGCCTTTATTCTTCTTAAGTTCTTCCATTCGCTTATGCAACTGACCTAACGGTATATGATAGGAGCCAGGTATACTATTAATCATTCTCTCCATTTCTTCTGTTACATCTAAAATGGTATACTTCTCTTCCCAATTCTCATCCTTCATTAATTCATCAAGCTCATTCCAATCAATAAATGAAGCAAGACCTTTTATTACATTCTCTGCTACAAAGCCTAACATATTAACTGGATCCTTTGCAGAAGAAAATGGTGGCGCATATGCTAATTCTAGTTCAGTTAGAGAACTTATGGTACCACCAAGTAAAATCGTTGTGGCTATGGTATCGATTCTCTTATCCACACCATCCTGCCCAACAATCTGAGCTCCGTATATCTTACCTAATGAATCATATATGAGTTTTAGAATAAGTGGTGATGCCCCAGGATAATAGCCAGCATGAGATTTTTGGCTAATTAATGCAACTTCATAGTCTTTATGCTTTACTTTTCCTTTTGCTTTAAGCAACTTCTCATTCATACCTACAGAAGCTGCTGCTAAATCAAACACTTTTGCAACTGCTGTACCAAGGGTTCCATGATATTCCTTATTATCCCCTACAATATTATCTGCACAGATACGTGCCTGTTTGTTTGCAGGACCTGCTAGTGGAACCATTGTTTTTTCCTTAGTAATATAATCATCTACCTCGATTACATCTCCAACAGCATAGATATCCTCTTTAGAGGTTCTAAGGTAAGAATCAACCACAATACCTCCTCTTTTATTAAGTAAAAGTCCAGCATCCTTTGCCAATGTGCTGTTTGGTTTTACTCCAATGGATAAAATAATAAGATCTGCCTCTATGGTTTTACCACTTACAAGTTCTATACTAGTGTAATTTCCCTTCTTATGAAATTCTTTTACTCCATCTGAAAGAATTAAGTTTACTCCGTTCATTCTCATATTTTCATGAAGTAGCTGAGCCATTTCATAATCTAGAGGAGCCATTACTTGTTCTCCCATCTCAACTACGCTGACTTTTAGACCTGCCTTATGAAGATTTTCAGCCATCTCAATTCCTATAAATCCACCACCAATAACGGCTGCTCTTCTTGGTTTTTGCTGTTCCATATATGACTTAATGGCGTCCGTATCATGGACATTCCATAGTGTAAATATATGTTCAGATTCTATTCCTTTTATGGTTGGTCGTATAGGCTTAGAACCAGTGGCAATAATTAAGTTATCATAACTTACTTCATAGACTTCATCTGTATTAAGATTTTTTGCAACAACCTTCTTATCCATTGGCTTTATTTTTATAATCTCTGTTAAAACTCGGATGTCAATATTAAACTTTTCCATCATTGCTTTTGGCGTTTGTAATAACAAGGAATCCCTGCTCTTAATCACATTTCCGATGTAATATGGTAAACCACAGTTCGCATAGGATATATTTTCACCCTTTTCAAATAGAATGATATCCATTTCTTCATCTCTTCTTCTAAGGCGAGCTGCAGCCGTCGCACCTCCAGCAACACCACCAATAATAATTGTTCTTTTACCCATAATACTAACCTAACCTTTCACAATCTCTTAATATTGTTAATATCTTTATATTATTAATACCTTTGTTATATTTTTAACTTGCCTATTTATAGTTTTATTGGTGCATTATATCATTTTTTATTTTTTACTTCTGTAACTTAGTTACTAATATACCATCGAACGTTTCTACTTTATGGAGTTCAAAAAAGGCTATAACCAAAATGTTTAAATTTCTACATTTTGATTATAGCCTTTACATACAACTATACTTATCTCTTATTTTTCAAATTGAATTTTTTTACCGTTATAAAATTCAGCTTCAAATTGAAACTCTTTGTATTCTTTTTCTATGTCCAATTTATTTAAAATATGTTCTACAATTGTTGTTTGGCTGCTTTCCTTAATATCTAATCCATTAAGTAGGCTTTCAATTTTCACCTTTGCATCCTCATTTTTTAAATTTTCACCAGTAAAATCATTTTTATATTCTGCTTGCACAGTTCCATCTAATTTTACTTCATATTCTAACTCAATCTCACCTTTTTTATATTCTATACTAATTTCTAGTTCTTTTAAATTTAATTTTGTAACTTCTTCACCTGGTGTTGTAGTTGGTGTTGTAGTTGGTGCTGTAGTTGGTTTGTCTGAGTTTGTAATATCTTTTGTAACTCCAATGCTAGCTTTTTTATAATTAGGTTTATCAATAATTACTACCTTAAGACCTAAGTTACTTACCTTCGCTAATTTTTTAAGGATTCCAATGGACTGTTTATAACTTTTTGCAAAGCGATTTGCAATTAATTTTGCATCATCTTCACTATATCCTGCTGCCTTCCAAGTATCATCTTTTTTTAACTCTTTATAAATAGAACTAATATTCTTTGAAGTTAACGGGAAACCAGTAATTTGTTCAATACCTGATTTAGATAGTAACGTAACTTCTTTATACTTTGTTGATGATATAACTATTGGTGATACTGTAATAGTTTCTGATGGTGTTTCTGTAGGTATTACTGATGGTGTAACTGTTGGTGTTTCTGTAGGTGTTACAGTAGGTGTTACTGATGTTTCTTTTACTTTAGCATACGTAAATGATGGTGCTGCTTTTACTGCTATTACTCCTACTGATAATACAATAATAGATGCTAATACTGCACCCTTTATCTTGCTTAATTTCATATTTTTTCTCCTTAGTATTATAACTTATAATATGCATTTGAAAGAATGAATTCTATATGGTACTTCCATGATTCAATGATTTCATATTTTTGAATAGTATAACATGAATAACAATTAAAATCTAGATATGTCAACGTTATAATTCTAGGAAAAATGTACCACGAAGATAGTAAAGGCTTACGCCATCCATTCCAAGTAACACTACCATATATCATTTATTTTTTATTCCCATGTTTTTAGGTCAGAAACGCGGAATGTCCACTCAGGCGTTATCAGGAGCTCTTCTATACTTGCAAAGTACCAAGGTGAACCTTCCATATCTCCTTTTAAAATCTGAATATCTTGCGCTGGCATATAACTTTGTGCCAGCATAAAAATTTTTTCTCCGCTACTATCATTGACGGCCATGTCAACAACAATTACACAATGCCCTGGGGAACCACCTTGTATGAATACATCGCCTATGGAAAGTTCTGATAAATCCTTATCTATCAATTCCTTTTCTAAGGATAAAGTGGAGGCATAGGCATACACAATATCAAGATATTTTTGAAAACTATCATATGAACTATTGTTCTTACTGTTAGTATTCCATGATACATTGTTTCCCTTCACAGATATACCGTTACCATCAGCCCATTTTGAAAACTCTGCATTAAAACCACTTACAAACTTAAAATGTATCTCATCATATCGCTCTTTAGCATATAAATATTCTGCTCTTAACCGCATAACCCCATCAGCACACTGTTGCAAATCCCTATCACCCAAAGTAAAATCAACCACTGCTAAATAAACATCTTTCAATTTTTCTCTGCCGTCATAATATTTTACTTTAGCACCATCTGGCTTTAAAGGTAGATTCTGAAGATAATACTCAAAGGATTCCTCCTCTGATGAAATTCTACTAAAACCCTTAGGAACACCAAACCTTTCTACAATGGTTTGCCCATCGGCATTTATTAGTGAATCAATAGTAATTTCACTTGTATTTATATCAGGTAATTCGCTTTCTTGAATATTATTTGAACTTTCAATAACTAATTCCGGTGTTACTGTGTTCACCGGTTGTTCATATGACTGTTCTGGAACTTGTTGTTTACTGATTTCACAAGCTGTTAATAAAAATAGACATATACTGCAGATAAAAAAACAGTTCAATCCATGAGTCAGTTTACTTTTTAACACTTTCTTATATTTTCTCTTCCTTTTAACATCCATCGCATACTCCTCACTTTACATAAATACATGTCATAGTTAAATACACTAGTATAATACCACAACTTTCCAATATTATACTATTAATATTCGAAGATATACAACCTCTTTATTTATATTTCTTATGGATAAAAAAACGAACTGCGGATTCCAAGGAATCCGCAGTTTCAAATTATTCACTAGCAGTTGCATACATAAAATACTTAAATCCTAAAGGACTAGCAAAAAATCCATCTATTTTAGAATTAACCATATAGATATCTGTATAATAATAAATTGGGCAAATAACTCCAGATGACATAAGTAGATTTTCTGCCTCATGCATTAATTTAAAACGTTCAGCAGGTTCCTTTGATGCCATTACATTTGCAATAATCTTATCATAAGATTCTGCCCATGTCTTTCCACTTTCTCCATTGTATGTAAATCCCGCGTATGTTGCATGTTGGTCTTTTCCTAATCTTGCATCATTGTTACCACTTGTTGATATCCACATATCAAGGAATGAGATTGGGTCATTATAATCCCCTAACCAACCATTTCTTGCTAAGGAATACTCACCTGTTTTACGTGTATTAAGGAAAGTGCTCCATTCTTGTATCTCAATGGTCATATTAATTCCATACCCTGCTAATGTAGCCTGTAGGTAGGTAGCTATTGCCTCATGACCTGTTCCTGTATTTGTTATATAATTAAGAGTTGGGAACTCTGTGGATACTTTGTTTGCTGCATCAACTGTATATAATCCTGAGGAAGTAGCTACTTCTTTTAATAAAGCAATTGCCTTATCGGAATTCGATTGATAATCATCTGGCGCAACACTGTAGTAACCTTTTCCATCACCATTAACACCGTTCTTACTTATGTATTCGGAACCATCTGGCTCAGTTAGTCCCTTAGCTACAAAGCCACTTGCTGGCTCTTGACCTGCCTGACCTATCTCTTCAACAATATAATTTCTATCAATCATAAGAGAAAGCGCTGTTCTAATCTTAATTCTATCTGGTTCACTAAATGCAGATAATAATTTATCATTTGCATTAAAAGATACATAATAAGTTCCAAGTTGACCTGATATTACGAACTCTTTTGGATAAGTTTTTTGTAATGACTTAATTTCATCATTTGGAACACTATCAATAAAGAGATAAGAGCCGTTTTGATAGTTAGCTAACAATGAAGTGTCATCCCCATTGAATGCAAATACGATTTCATTCGTCTTAATAGCTTTTGCATTATGATAATATTCATTCTTTTGCATCACTAGTTCGCTTTGAGTAAACTCTACAACTTTATATGGTCCATTACTAATATAAGTTTCTGCAACCGTTGCCCAAGCATCATTACCATCTACTACACTTTGCTTTAGTGGCATATAAGTTGGGAATGCACATAATTCAAAGAAATATGGAACATCCACTGGCAATACAACTGTAATTGTTTTACCATCGTCTGAAGCTGTTACATTAAGTTTGGCATCAGGAATTGTTCTATTACCTTCATCATCTGCTGCAGTTACATCAGCATAACCATCAATAACATTAAACATATAGCCATAATCAGCTCCAGTAGTAGGATCCGCTGCTCTATTCCAAGCATAAACAAAGTCTTTTGCAGTTAATTCTGAACCATCACTCCATTTAAGATTATCTCTTAATTCGAATACATATTGAACTGAACCGTCATCTAAAGTTTTAGGTTCTGGTAATGCTTTTGCTGCATCTGCAACTAGTGTAAGAGAGCCATCTTTATTTTTTTCATAACCTACTAATCCAGAAAAAGCATGAATGATATAAGAACCTCCATCAACCGCACTATTAAGAGCTGGATCGATGGTATCAGGATAGGATGCTAATGAAACAGTCATACTTTCTGCTTTTTTTCCCCCACCTGACCCACTTGTACTTCTTGTGCCACATCCTGTTACAAGACCAAATACCATGGTTAGAACTAACAATAATGATAAAATTTTCTTCATATTAACTACCTCCTTATTTTATTTTTTTATTTAGCTAATTGCAAAACTTTATATAAAGTAGATATCTATTATGACGATTATAAGTTTCGCTATTATCTATTATTAAAGTAATTAAAATAATTACACTTTAATACATGCTACTGTGTGACCTTTAGACACTTCCCTAAGTTCTGGTCTTACTTCGCTACATTCTGCAGTAGCTCGTTGACATCTAGTTCTAAAGGGACATCCTGATGGCATATTAAATGGACTTGGTACATCTCCTTCTAGTATGATTCGTTTATGTTCTTTTGCATATTTCGGATCTGGATGAGGTACTGCTGATAATAGGGAGATGGTATAAGGATGAAGTGGATTATTGTATATTTCATCAGCACTTGCTAGTTCCACTATTCTCCCTAGATACATAACAGCAATTCTACTTGATATATGTTTTACTATTAATATGTCATGGGCTATAAATAAATACGTAAGTCCTAAATTACTTTGTAGATCTTCAAATGTATTAATGATCTGTGCTTGTATAGAAACATCAAGTGCAGATACAGGTTCATCGCATACAATAAATTCTGGTTCAACAGCTAAGGCTCTGGCTATTCCGATTCTTTGACGCTGTCCACCTGAAAACTCATGGGCATAACGGGTTGCATGTTCGCTAGATAATCCAACGGTATCCATTAAGTGTTTTATTTTATCCTGTCTTTCTGTCTTTGTACGATACAGTTTTAATACATCCAAAGGTTCTCCAATAATATCGCCTACTGTCATTCTAGGGTCAAGTGATGAATATGGATCTTGAAAAACCATTTGCGCTTTTTTCCGTAAATTTCTAATAGAATTTTTATTTTCTATCTTTTCTCCATTAAATATAATTTCACCACTAGTTGGCTTATACAAATTTAATATGGACCTACCTACTGTAGTTTTTCCACACCCAGATTCTCCAACCAAACCCAGGGTTTCACCTTTTATAATGTGAAAGGAAATGTCATCAACCGCTTTTAAAGGTTTACTTTTATAGAATCCTGTTGGAATATCAAAATATTGTTTTAGGTTTTTAACCTCAAGAAGATAATCTTTTTCTTTACTCATAGTTATACATCTCCTCTACCATTTCTTTTGTAAGGGTCTTATTCTCAATTCCCTCCCTTACATTCTGCCAGCAACAAGATATATGTTTATCATTAATGATAATTTCATATGGCTTGTAGCGAAGACATATCTTCATGGCTCTATCGCATCTAGGCGCAAATGCACATCCATCAGGCATATTAAGTAGATCTACTGGATTACCACCAATTGGATGGAGACGTTCTTTTTTGGTTTGAACCGTAGGAATTGATTTTAATAAACCTTTTGTATATTCATGCTTTGGATTATAGAATATTTCCTCCACTGTTCCTCGTTCTGATACTTTACCTGCGTACATAACTATGATTTCATCACACATATCGGCTACAACACCTAAGTCATGAGTAATTAAGATAATAGCCATTCCTAACTTTTTTTGTAAATCTTTCATCAAATCAAGTATTTGTGCTTGTATGGTAACATCTAGAGCAGTTGTAGGTTCATCCGCAATTAAGATATCAGGCTCACAAGCAAGTGCCATAGCAATCATAACCCTTTGCCTCATACCTCCTGAGAATTCATGAGGATGTTGTTTCATCCTTTTTTCAGGTTCATTTACTCCAACTAGTTTAAGCATTTCAATTGCTCTAATCCAAGCCTCTTGTTTGTTACGATTGGTATGTAATAATATAGCTTCTGTTAATTGATTTCCAATTGTGTATACTGGATTAAGGCTTGTCATAGGATCTTGAAAAATAATACTAATCTTATTTCCCCTAATTCCTTGCATAACCTCTTTACTAGCACCAACTAATTCCACACCCTTATACCTAATACTTCCACCAACAATTCTTCCTGGGTTTGATAGAATCTGAAGTATAGAATATGCTGTAACGCTTTTGCCAGATCCAGATTCTCCTACAATACCAAGAACCTTTCCTTCATCTAAATTAAAGGAAATTCCATTCACTGCCCTAACCTCACCAGAAGAAGTAAAAAATGATGTATGTAAGTCTTTTACAGATAATAATCTCATATTAATAACCATGCCTTTCTCAAAGTAATGTGAAAGATTTATCTTTAAATCCCCCCTACTTCTTTAATTTTGGATCAAATGCATCTCTTAAACCATCACCTAATAGGTTAAAAGAAAGTACAATCAGCCAAATACTAACTGCAGGAATCACCAATCTATAGGGATAACTATAAATTCCTGTAAGTGCATCCGATGCTAGAGAACCTAAACTTGGCATTGGAATAGATACACCAAGCCCTAAAAAGCTTAAGAAACTCTCTGTAAATATGGCTGATGGAATCTGTAATGCTGTTGAAATAATAATTACGCCCATACAATTTGGAAGTAAATGTTTCTTAATTACTCTTGCAGAACTTGCACCAGTTGCCTCGGCTGCTAATATGTACTCTTGCTCCTTAATAGAGAGAATCTCACCACGTACAAGTCTAGCCATGCCAACCCAATATAACGTTGCAAAAACTACAAATATACTAATCATATCTGTTCCTATTTTAGCAAGTGCGGACCCTTCTAAAAGTGGTCTTAGTGTTTGCTTTAATACTACCGAGAATAAAATAATTAAAAGCATATCTGGTAGTGAATATATTATGTCTACAATTCTCATCATATATAAATCCACGCGCCCACCAAAATATCCAGATATCGATCCATAGATAACGCCAACAATTAATACAATAATAGCTGCAAAGAATCCTACCATTAAGGATATTCTTGCACCATAAATAACTCTAATTGCATAATCTCTTCCTGCTGAATCCGTTCCCATAAGGTGCGGAAATACCTTTTCCCCATTCTCTATTCGTTCAAGTTCTGTATCTCCATATTCAAACGGATTTAGATTATTGTAGGTAGAATCTACTCTTTGACCTTGAGTTACACCAAGTTGTTGTTCATATGTATATGGATAAAACATTGGAACAAATATAACAATAAGAGCAATAGAAACTATAATAAATAAACAAGTCATTGCTATCTTGTTCTTAGATAAGCGTTTCATGCCATCCTTAAAGAAAGTTGTACTATCACTCATTCTAACTTGCATTGCCTTTTCTTCCTCTGTAGCTAATTCAAGTTCCTTAAGATCAAGTTGAAAACTAAGAGGATTTTTCTTAATTATATCTTTCACTACTGAATCACTCATTTACCATAACCTCCTATTCTCTATGATAACTTAATTCTTGGATCAAATACTTTATATAGGATATCAGATATAAGCATCATTATAATTACAAGAGCTGCTAAAAAAATTGTTGTTCCCATAATCATTGTATAATCACGATTTATTATGCTTGAAACAAATTCTTTACCAAGTCCTGGTACTGCAAATATCCTTTCAACTACTAAGCTTCCTGTAACAATGAATGCTATCATGGGTCCTGCATATGTAATAACAGGCGTAATGGCATTGCGAAGAGCATGTTTGAATAACACTTTATATGGCTTTACACCTTTTGCCCTAGCTGTTCTTATATAGTCTTGAACTAATACTTCAAGCATACTTGATCTTGTAAGTCTTATGATGTATGACATAGGATATAAGCTTAAAGATATAATAGGTAAAACGAGTCCTCCTGTTTCATTACCATTAGCCGGAAAAATATTTAATTTAACACAAAATATTAGTAATAACAACGTGGCCACAACAAAGGATGGCATAGCAACACAACCCGTAGATACCACCATTATTACCTTGTCAACAAGTTTATTATGAAATACTGCTGCCAGGGAACCAAATATTAAACCAAAGATAATTGCAAGTAGAGCTGCTGCTCCACCTATCTTTGCACTCATCTTAAATCCTGCCATAATAACTGTACTTACTTCCCTACCTCTTTGCTTAATAGATGGTCCAAAATCAAACTTAGCAACATCTTTCATATAGGTGGTGTATTGTTCAAATAACGGCTTATTTAATCCATACTTTGCTTCTAAGGCTGCCGTGACGGCTGGACTTGGTGACTTTTCACTTAAAAAAGGGCCCCCTGGTATACTGTGCATTACAAAAAAGGTTATTGTAATTACTAAAATTATTGTGATGACAGCTAATATTAACCTTTTAACAATGTATAACATTAATTTTGAATCCATTTCATATACCTCCATTTTTAACTTTCATATATTTTATTTAATATATTCACAAGTAGTTTAAAACAATCATATAAATGAATTAATTCAATACTTGTTAATAGTTACGTCCTCCAATGAAGAATTTGTGATTTCATCCTTCAGTATATAAAATAAAAAAGGGCTAAAAGATAATATAAACAGTATTCAACTGAATATAAAAAATTTTGGCCCTTTCCAATAATAACCTTGTAATTTAAAATTTACTTAGTTATTTGCAAGTAATTATATTAAATTGATATTTATTGATATTATCTACCTTTCATCCAAAACATAGTTTCTTTGTTAAGTTAAAACATTAAACCGTCCAAGTAATTAAACATTACCACTTTGAACTATTAAAATCTACCGAAAAACAATCATTTATAATAAATATTTTTTTACAATAATTATTAAGCTAATACTTAATAAAAAGTATCTCAAAAAGAGACTATATCTATTAATAAAGATTATAGTCTCTAAGAAATGTTTCCTAACTAATTTATACCTAAGTCACCTTAGCTTATATTCATCAATTAATTTCACCACTGATTTAATTATATGTGCAGTCATCCCCCAAATAATCTGGTTTTCATATCGGTAGAAGAAAATATCATAGTTGCCTTTTGCCCATGGATAATTCTCTCCACCAGGAATACATTCATACGGAAAATCTTCTGGTGGTTGATGAATTAGCTTACTTTCAAAATGCTCTGGTTCTTGAGCACGAAAGAAATCTAATGGTACCTTTATGATTTCTGCTACTTCATCTGAACTAAACGTATTCTGATATTCACGAATTACACCTATATATGGGTAAACTATTAAATTAAAGGGCGATATAAATACATCTCCTGGACCTAAAACTTCAATCTGCTCGTGATTGATTAATAGTTCCTCCACAGTTTCACGCACTGCACACTCCTGCAATGATTCATCTGGTTCAAGCTTTCCACCAGGAAAACAGATTTCCCCTGGATGGCTGCGTAATTTATTCGTTCTCTTCTCTAATAACAAACAAATGCCCTCTTTAGTATCTATTAGTGGCGCTAGTACAGCATACTTTCTAAACTGTTGTTCACCGATGATTCCTGGTCTTCGAAGTGAAAATTTTTCTTTATTTGTCATTATTTCCTCCAACTAGGGCTGTCTCTTCCCATCACAAAACTCAACTTGTGATTATACCCTAAGTATCATGTATTTCATCAGTTACTTATCATCTTAATTCTCTCTAATTCCTTATTATTAATATTATGATAATAGTAAACTATTTCCTTTTCTATAAAAGGTATTATTCTTCTCATTGATAGATGTTTTTCAATCTCTTTGTTTACCCTATAATCAACGAAGTAGAAAAAATCCTCCATCCAAAAGTAATACATGAGCTTATCTTCATAAACTTCTATAAATAATTCGTTTTGTGTAAAGTCTGTATCAAATATACTATTTGTATCAGTAAGAACTTTTTCAGAGAGGATTTCTAAATGTTCTGAGGCTAATACCTCTTCTCCTTTAATAATTGCGGCCTTACTCCACTCGGGTTGCTGTTTTATATCTGTCTTAAAATCATTAATTGCACTTAGGATTAATTCTACTGATAATTGTTCTCCATCTGTTATCTGTGCTTTTTCCGTCATCAATTCATTAATGTCCTTGGGGAAATAATTTTTATTATATATTAATAAATATTGAACTATAATAAAAATGAAAACACAGATTATTAATACTCCACCCAATATAAAATATTTCATCTTTTTGCCCATATCTAATCCCCTTAAGTTATAATAATAAACTGTTTCCTCGTTTTAAATCAATAGTCTTAATGCAGCTATAGCTGTCATTGCTATTATTATATAGCGAAAATATTTCTCATTTATCTTTTTTAATATGTAAAAGCCTACGATAGCACCTACAGTAATTACCGGTATCATGAAAATTGCTATTGTAAGTGATTTCATCCCAATATTATGCCAGACAAAAATCTGAAGAGGTAATTTCAAAAAATTGATAATAAAGAAAAACCAGGCATTTGTTCCCATATAATTGTTTTTCTTAAAACCTAATGCTAATAAATAGATACTAAAAATTGGACCTGCAGCGTTACCAATCATGGATGCGAACCCACTAAGTATGCCTACTAGTATATAAAACCATATGTTATTAGGTACAACGAAATCTTTACCCTTCTTTTCTGTATAAACTAAAATTCCTAAACAGAACATTACAATACTTCCAATTAACATCACAAATGTTTTATCACTAATATAATTTCCTATAAAAGCGCCTAGCCCCAATCCAACAATTGCCCAAGGTAGGGGAGTTATGACGTTCCTCCACTCAACACTACGACGATAATACCATATTGCAAAGATATCCCCCACTAATAGCATAGGTAACATAATTCCTGTAGAATCCTTACCACCGAATTCACTTGCAAGAAAAGGAATTACTAACATGGTTACTCCACCGATTCCAGTCTTTGAGAATCCTACCAAAAGTGCAGCTACAATAATTGTTAACCATTGTATCCCGTTTAAATCCAGCATTTGAACAAAATAATCCATTCCTTGTACCTACTTTCATTTTTTCACTTACTATTAGAATTAATGATTTAATGCTTTTGTATATATTTTATAAAATCCCTGACTAATGGTACTAAAAAGTCAGAGATTTTATTGTTTTAATATAAAGATTTATGTAACGTAGTTTCTTTAATAGTATATATTTATTTAAAATAATCAATAGATTTCAGGTGGAAATATCTTTATTCCTGTTCCAGGAGACCCCCTTAACATAACACCTTTTATATTATTTCTCAAAGAATTCCATAACCTTCTCATCTTTCTTGTCTATTATTATATCCGAATCATTCACGTTTGCTGCTCTTAATTGCTGTATCATATCCTTAATAAATAAATCGCTTCCAATTGCATAGTAAATAGCATTTTTAGTTTCTACTAATCCACTAAGTGTTTTATAAAAGTCAGTTCTTGAATTTATCCAGTAATTTTTATAGCAATCATCTGTAAGCTTATCTAGTTCATTTTTGTAGACGAATTCCCCTGAAGAGTCTACATTCACATTTACTAAGTATGGAATATCAGACCTATCATTTACAAAAGAAAGTATAAGTGGTCTCATGGTGGCAATTCCAACACCCATGGACAATAGTATGATAGGGCGATTACAACGTCTAAGACTCATTCTTGAGCCTACTTTGAATATAACTGCCTCATCTCCTATGTTTAACTGGGATAACTTATTTTTAAATTCTGATGAACTTCCTGACACTCTTGTTGTAATACCAACTGTTTTCTCACTTGGTAATGACATAATGGACATATGCCTAACAAGGTCTTTATTAGGTTTCTCTCCCTCATCGAACCCTACAAGTCCTATGTGGGTGTGTGCTCCTTCATCCCAACTAAATTCATCTGGTTTTTCAAATAAAAATGTCTTAGTTCCTTTTGCTTCATCAATAATATCTATAATTTTCAATTTATACTTTACCATCTTATTCCTCCTAGTCAGTTAACCATTATTAAATATATAAGTTGTAATCGTATTTTATCCAGGTAAGATTAAAAGCATCACCACTTAATACTTCCACTGGCAGACCTTACTTCTTCTAAAATTATCTAAGTCCATTATAGTACACGAATAGATAAATTACAAATGCTACTATAATTTATAGTGATACACTTTATCATTAACAAAGGCATCAAGATTTTCATCTTGGTGCCTTTTTACAACATGCTTTATTACTATTTATTACATATACTTATTTCCTTCAATAAAATGTGTTAGTTCTTCATTAAACTTAATCCTTTGATCATAAAACAATCCATGACCACTATCTTCAAATGGTATTAATTTTGAATTCTTAATTCCTTTCCTTTGAGCTTCGGCTAATGGAAAGAGACAAACTTTATCATGAATTCCATGAAGAATCAAAGTCGGAACTTCTATTTCTTTTAGATCATAAAATAATTCTTCTTCTAACCAAGTTTTTTCTATTTCTGCAGTAGACCATCCTGCTGCCTGTAGTCCTAGTTGAAAGAACCAATCTGAGAAAGGCGTAGTTATATGTTGAAAGAAAAACGTATTTCCAAAATTTCTTAACATATTAGGACGATCTTCATAAGTAGCTTCTATCATATCCTCGATAGTTTGTTTTGTCTGACCATAAGGAAAGTAAGGACGTTTTATTAAACTAGGAGCTGCAGCAGCGCAAAGAACAAGCTTAGATACGCCATATCCATTGTGTCTTGCCATATATCTCACAGCGATTGCCCCTCCAGTAGAGTGCCCTAAAAGTGTTACATCAGAAAGTCCAAGTGCTTCTATAACATATCGTACATCATCTGATAATCTATCATAATTATATCCAGTATAGGGTTTATCTGATTTACCAAAACCCCTTTGATCTATACCTATACACCTATAACCCATCCCAGGAAGTTTATTGAACTGATATTCAAATAATTCATGGCTTCCTGGCCAGCCATGTAAAAAAACAATGGTTTTATTTCCCTCTGGATTGAGATCTTCAATATAAAGATTTACATTTGCTTCAACATTAATATAGTATCCCATATGATACCGCCATTATAATATTCATTATTGATAGTATATTCTTAGGGAATTATAGTGTTAACAAAATATTTAGGTTAATACTTTTATGACCATTAAGAAATTATAGAAAAGATGAGAATTTCAGTTAAATTCAAACAAAAATCTCTGGTTGATTATAGCTTTTATACTAATGAAAATTTTTTTATACTATGTTATAATATAAAAGTAGAAAGCTATTAAAGGAGAGTACTTAAACAAAATGAAAATCATTATACTTGGCTGCGGTAAAGTTGGAACCGCGATTGCCGAACAGCTTGTTCGAGAAGGACATGAAATCACATTAATTGATAACAAAGCTTATGCAATTAATAACATTACAAATACCCTAGATGTTTTAGGCGTTGTTGGAAACGGTGCCAGTCACAGCGTTCAGTTATCTGCTGGAATCGAAACAGCAGATTTATTCATAGCTGTAACAGGTTCAGATGAATTAAACCTACTTTGTTGTCTCATCGCAAAGAAAGCTGGTAACTGTCATACAATAGCGAGGGTACGTAATCCTCAATATAATAGTGAAATAGATTTTATCAAGGAAGAAATGGGTCTTTCCATGATAATTAATCCTGAACACGAAACAGCAACTGATATAGCCCGCTTAATAAGACTTCCTTCAGCAATAAAAATTGATGTTTTTGCAAAAGGAAAAGTGGAATTACTACAAGTTCATATTCCAAAAGTATCTGTGCTTAATAATATGCAAATTAAAAATATTCCTACCCACTTAAGGTGTAATATTCTCGTTTGTGCAGTAGAACGCGGGGAACAGGTTTTCATTCCATCTGGCAATTTTGTTTTGCAATCTGGAGATAACATATCAATTGTTGCGACACCCAAAAATGCTATTGAATTTTTTCATAAAATCGGTATAAATACACCGCCAATAAAAAATGTAATGCTTGTGGGTGGGGGAAATATATCTATCTATCTTGCAAAAAAATTCATTGAAATGGGCGTAAAGGTAAAAATAATAGAACAAGTTCTAGAACGATGTGAACAATTAAGTGAAATGCTACCCGAAGCCTTAATTATTCATTCCAATGCTTCAGATAATAATGTCCTTCTTGAAGAAGGAATTGAACATATGGATGCTTTCGTGTCTCTTACAAATCTAGATGAAGAAAACATCCTACTATCTCTTTATGCCCAAAAGAATTCACAGGCAAAAGTATTTACTAAGATAACCAGGTTAACATACGATGAAATCATAGCAGATATGCCACTAGGAACAATTGTGAAACCAAAACTTATTACTGCTGACCGCATAGTTCAGCTTGTACGTGTAATTCAAAATCCGAAGGGTAGTAATGTAGAGACCTTTTATAAGATCATTGATAATAAAGCGGAAGCATTGGAATTTCGTGTTAGAAGTAATTCGAAACTTGTGGGTATCCCCTTATCCAAGTTAGAAATAAAGGAAGATTTCTTGTTATGCTGTATTAACCGAAAGCATAAAATTATTATTCCTAATGGTCAGGCTTCCCTTCAAGTTGGAGATTCTGTAATCATTGTAACCACTAAAACTGGTTTAAACGACTTAAACGATATTTTAAAATAAAAAAGTCGAAATGAATTGAAAATCAATTCACTTAGCTATTTGTGCATCAGCACAAATTAGCGTTGTAATGAGAATGGAGATTAATATGAACAAATCGATTATACTGCATATAATTGGATGGATCTTAACAGTTGAAGGCGCTTTTATGGCACTACCACTTATTGTAGCAGTTATTTATAAAGAACAAAGCGGTATATCATTTTTAATTACAATTGGAATATGCTTAGTAATTGGTGTTCCATTGGTCCTTCGTAAGCCGAAGAGTAAAACCTTTTTTTCAAAAGAAGGTTTTGTAAGTGTGGCATTAGGTTGGATTGTTCTTAGTACTATGGGTGCACTCCCCTTTTATATTAGTGGTGAAATTCCAAGCTTTGTTGATGCATTGTTTGAAATTATTTCAGGATTTACAACAACGGGTTCTAGTATATTAAGCAATGTAGAAGTACTCTCCTACAGTATGTTATTCTGGAGAAGTTTTACCCATTGGATTGGTGGTATGGGTATACTTGTGTTTATTCTTGCAATTTTACCTATGACTGGTGGAGAACGTATACATATCCTTCGTGCAGAAAGCCCTGGTCCTTCCATTGAAAAACTAGTCCCAAAGATGAAGTCTACTGCTATTATATTGTACGCCATATATTTTGGAATGACTGTTTTACAAATTATTCTTTTATTAGTTGGCAAAATGCCTGTTTTCGATGCTATAACAATATCCTTTGGTACTGCTGGAACTGGTGGCTTCGGAATAAAGAATACAAGTCTAGCTGATTACTCCACTTATATTCAGAACGTAGTAACTATATTCATGCTAATATTTGGTGTTAATTTTAATATTTATTATCTGCTGTTATTTCGTAAATTTAAAATTGCTTTTAAAAGTGAGGAACTACGGTCCTATCTACTTATTGTATTAACTGCCATTGTATTAATAGCCTTTAATATTGGAGGACTTAAAAACTTCCTAGCGTCTATACAAGTTGCTGCTTTCCAGGTTGCCTCCGTTATAACAACCACTGGCTATGCTACTTTGGATTATAATACGTGGCCTACATTTTCTAAAGCAATCCTTGTATTAATAATGTTTATTGGTGCTTGTGCTGGTAGTACCGCAGGAGGTATGAAAGTGTCCCGTATTGTTATTTTATTTAAGACATTGGGTAAAGAATTATCCTACCTCATTCATAAACGAAGTGTAAAGATTCTAAAGTTTGACGGAAATAGAATCGAGCATGAAATCATTCGCTCCATTAATGTATTTTTTGTTTCTTATATTTTTATTTTTGCAGTTTCTGTATTACTTGTTTCTTTAGATAATTTTGATTTTACTACTAGCTTTACTGCTGTAGCTGCTACTTTGAATAATGTAGGTCCGGGGCTTGAGGTTGTTGGCCCGGCTGGTAATTTTAGCTCATTTTCTAATTTATCAAAATTCGTAATGATGTTTGATATGCTTGCAGGAAGGCTTGAGATATTCCCATTACTATTATTATTTAGCCCTAGTACATGGAAAAAATAGTTTTGGACATGCTTTGTTTTTAATTTCATTTATACAATTATAGATGATAAGGGTAACAAAAGTTTCTTAGCACACTTAGAGCTTTTGATTCCCTAATCGTAGATACTATTATAGAGACTTAGGAGAGACGATATGAACAAATTTGAATTTTATTCACCAACAAAAGTAATCTTTGGAAAAGGTGTAGAAGAAAGAGTAGGCTCTGAAATAAAGAAATGGGGCGGAAGTAAAGTATTAGTGCATTTCGGTGGAGGTAGTGTGAAGAAAAGTGGATTACTTGATCGTGTTATAGCATCACTACAATCAGAAAATATTGAATATGTACTTTTAGGAGGAGCACAGCCTAATCCACGTGTATCTCTAGTAAGAGAAGGGATTGAACTTTGCCGCAAAGCTAACGTAGATTTCGTACTTGGACTCGGCGGTGGTTCTGCCATAGATTCTGCAAAAGCCATTGCACTTGGCGTGCCTTATATGGGAGATGTGTGGGATTTATTTGATGGAAAGGCAGTTCCAAAGTCAGCTCTTCCACATTGTAATATACTTACTCTAGCAGCAACAGGAAGTGAAACAAGTTCAAGTAGTGTTATAACGAATGAGGATGGATGGCATAAAAAAGGAGTTAATACAGAATTTAATCGTCCCCTCTTTACCTTGTTAAATCCAGAATTACTATATAGCCTACCACCATATCAGACAGCTTGCGGAATTGTAGATATTATGATGCACACCATGGACCGTTATTTTTCTAATGGAGGTATTAATGAATTAACTGATCGTATTGCAGAAGCATTACTTCGTACCGTTATTCAATATGGTACTGTATGCATGAAGGATCCAAATAATTATGAAGCACGTTCTGAAATTATGTGGGCAGGAAGTCTTTCACATAATCATTTGACTGGACTTGGCCGTGTAGGCGATTGGGCACCACATCAAATCGAACATGAACTTAGTGGCAAGTATGATGTTGCCCATGGTGCAGGATTATCTGCCATATGGACTTCTTGGGCAAATTATGTTTATAAAGAAAATCCTATGCGTTTTGCTCGTTTTGGTGCTAATGTATGGGGATTAAACTTAAACTATGAGAACCCAGAAGAAACTGCATTACAAGCAATAGAGGCCACAAAAGAGTATTTTCATTCCCTAGGTATGCCAGTCACTGTTACAGAACTTCTTCATAGAGAAGCTACTGAGGAAGAAATGAGAGACATGGCAATTAAATGTACTTACTATGGAAAAAGAACTGTTGGTAATTTTAAAGTATTAGGTGAAAAAGAAATCTATGAGATCTATTTAGGTGCAAAATAAAAAACCTATGCCCCCTTTTGTTAGACAATAAACTTACAAAATGGGGCACAAGGGAAAGATAAGCAATATTTTTCAATCGCTTTTCTTCCCCATTGGCTACTTTTCCACTTTCTGTTTACTTTATAATGAAATTTCTCTTCGCTCCACCAGACTTTCCAATACTTTTCGCCCAGCATTTTCATCAATTCCCATAAAGTTCATTAAATCCAACATCTGCACTAAATTTACTCCATGCAGCATTTCATAAAACATATGTGTTTCATCCACCTGCAACACTTTGAGAAGCTGCTTGGCGTAAATTTCATAGCGATCATCTTTCAAAAAATCCTTAAAAGAATCATTCATGCCCAAAGGTAAGCGTACATCATCCACTGAAACAAACTCCACAGTTTCCTGTAGCCTGATATCTCGACTAGAAGCACCTATCAGAATTTCAAATCTGCCCGATTCCACTGCAAAACGTTTGAGATTCGGTAAATAATAAGAAAAGGCATCCTCTGTCAGTTCTATTGTAACACTTTTCATCTCTCCAGGTTTTAACGCTACTTTCGCAAAAGCTTTCAACTCCTTTTGAGGTCGTAATAAATACGATTCTTCATCTCTGACATAGACCTGCACTACTTCTTTTCCTTCATAGTTTCCGGTGTTTTTTACATCCACGGTTATTTTCAATTTCTCTCCGTTAACAAGTTTATGAGTAGAGAGTTTCAAGTTATTATATGAAAATGTAGTATAGGACAGACCAAATCCAAAAGGATAGTGAGGCACAATTCTCTTTGTATCATAATAACGATACCCTGTTAAGATGCCTTCGCGGTAATATACATCGTCCTTAATTCCCGGAAAATCCTGATAAGCAGGTGTATTTTCTAGACAAATAGGAAATGTTTCTGCTAGTTTTCCGCTTGGTGAGCTATAACCAAACAATATGTTTTTGATAGCTGTGCCAAATCCCTCTCCAGGAATCCATGCATGCAGAATTGCCTTTACATGAGCTTCCATATCATAATAGGCAATAGCTGATCCGCATTGTGTTATTACAATTACATTCTCATTTACCGCTGCAACTTCATGAATTAATTTTATATGTGCTTCCGGCAAAAGGATATTTTCCCTATCAAGCCCCTCTGTCGTATTCATTCCTACAAAAACAAGAACAACATCGGCCACAAGCGCTGCTTTCCTTGATTCGTTCAGCAGGTCTTCATTAGTTTTGCTTCCCATATAACCCTCTGTATATATAACATTCATTTCCTGACTGATACATTCCAGAGGAATATCCACTTGTCTCGGTGTTAAACTAGAACTTCCTCCACCTGCAAAATATGGCTTTTCTGCCAACTCTCCAATTACAGCCACTGTACCTTTCCTTTTTAAAGGCAAAATATTTCCTTCATTCTTCAAAAGAACAATACTTTCCTCCGCCACTTGTACTGCGGTTGCATGATGTGCTTCCCAGTCAGGTACCATCGATTTTCTGCCTTCTGCCACCTTTTTCACCAATCCCAGGACATTACGTACCCTTTCATCAATTTCCTCTTCCGTCAATTCACCCTTTTCCACAGCCGCCAGAACTTCCTGAACTTTACCGCTTGGTCCCGGCGTCTGAAGATCCAATCCACTCTTTATGGAAAGAACTTTATCCTGCACTGCCCCCCAGTCAGAGAGAACCACACCTTCATACCCCAGTTCTTTGCGCAGTATTCGTAACAACAATTCTTCATTTTCGGTCATACTTGAACCATCCACTTTGTTATATGCTGCCATAATACTCCATGGATTTGCTTCTTTTATTGCAATTTCAAAGGGTTTTAAATAAATTTCCCACATCGTCCGTTCATCTATATGAACGTCTACTGACATTCTTCTAGTCTCCTGATCATTCAGCACATAATGCTTTAAGCAGGCTCCTATCCCTTCTTTCTGTATACCATTAACAACGGCTGCAGACATTTTCCCAGACAGATATGGATCTTCGGAAAAATACTCAAAGTTTCTGCCTCCAAGGGGAGAGCGTTTTCCATTTAACCCAGGTCCCAGAATTACCCCTGCACCAAGCGCCTGGCATTCCTCTCCCATATATTTTCCTATCAATTCCAAAAGTTCTTCATTCCAGGTAGCAGCCATTGCTGCCTCACATGGAAATGCAGTCGTTTGTTCCATGTCACCTGCCATTGTATAAGGCTGGTCGCTGTCACTATCCGTTCCTTTTACAATGCGAAGGCCGTGTGGACCATCAGCCAGAAGAATCCTTGGAATGTTAAGTCGTTTTATTGGATTAGTAAATCCTTTATCCGAGCCTTCCAAAAGACTGATTTTCTCCTCAATTGTCATTTCTTTCATACATTCATTAATGTCCATGATACCCTCACTTTATATAAATTAATATGCTAGGATCTTTGCCGGATTGTCTACCGTAAGCTTGCGAATCTCTTCTTCAAATCCAAGATTACGTAAGGTTGGAAGTGCATTGCGGATAAAGCCGGTATATCCTGTATCTCCATATGCTACACCGCGGGATTTGTCGTAGACATCATGTCCCATAACAATCTGTTCGCTATATCCTCTACGAAGCACTTCCACCAGTGCTTTTAAACGGTCTGTGTTGTCAGGAAGGGCTCCTAACTGCATATCCCAAGAATCAAATCCAATATTAACTCCCAGATCAAGTAGTTTTAACA